>CAZQFG010000057.1:0-15258 GCA_964592515.1 uncultured Chryseobacterium sp.
CGGAACAGAGCGGCTTCATCAACGACATCGGCTTCGAGACCTACCACAAGATCCTGGAGGAGGCCGTGCGCGAGCTGAAGGACGAGCACTTCAAGGAGCTTTTCGCCGATGCGCAGGAAGGCAGCAGTGCCCTGGCCCGTGGTTCACGCCGCGACCAGAGCGACGATTGCATCATCGAGACCGACCTGACCATGCTGATCCCCAACAGCTACGTGAGCGAGACCGCCGAACGCCTCGCGCTCTACCGTAAGCTCGACGACATCAAGGACGAAGCCGAGCTACAGAAGTTCACGGCGGAGGTCACGGACCGTTTCGGCCCCATCCCGCCGCTGGTGAACGAGCTGTTGGAGGCCATCCGCCTGCGCTGGCTGGGCCAACGCATGGGCCTGGAGAAGATGGTGCTGAAGAAAGGCACCCTCATCGGCACCTTCATCGCGGACCAGAAGCACCCCTTCTTCGAGGGCGATGGCTTCAACGCGGTGCTGCGGGCGGTGCAGGCGCAGCCCCGTAGGTTCAAGGTGTACGAGAAGGCGGGGACCTTGCGGATCAGTGTTCAGGATGTGAAGAACGTGCACGCGGCGAAGGAGGCGATGGAATCAGTTGTCGGGGTGAAGGAGGTGGTGTAGGAGACTTGGGCGTGCCCCGCCTCATCCCTTCGCTCCGCAGGGCTACGCTCTGGAGCAGGCGGGGTCGCGCTCTCCGCTGTACTCCTCGCTCCCCCGGCTTCTCGCCGGGGCTCGCTGCGGGGTGCCGCTGCGATCGCTCACGCGGACCCTTTCGACTAAGACCTCTTCAAGAAGCGCAACTCTCCCTTCGAAAGGTAGTAGCGGTCACCATCGGTGGTCATCGAATGCAGCACGAGGGTATCACCATAGAATCTCCAATTGAACGGAAATAGGTTATCCGGCCATTGCTTGGTGGTATCGGTAAAGACCAGGCCATCGACATCACCCTCGAAAGGATGCAATGTGCCGAAATAGTCATGGAACCAGAACGCATTCCAGATCGGATGACCCGTTATGTGCCCATTCTCGTCAACGTTGAATGCATGCTCTCCCCTGCTCAATGGCTCAAACCGCCCGGCGAACAGAAGACCAGTAAGGTGCCTGTGATAGTTCCCCTCGAACGTGAATGCGCTATCCCTGTGCTGTGAGTCGATACCTGCAAGCAAGCGATGCTCATCCGGTCTTAGACGCCGGTAGTTCATTACTCCTTCCTCGGAATCAGCATCACCATTAAAGAACACCTGTATCCGATCCTGAATAGCATCATAAACGAAAGTCTGTTGGCCGTAACTGTCAATGACCAACAAGGTGTCCATTCTCCGTCGTGAGTACTGCTCGGTTTGCGGAAGCAGGATGCCATTGCACCTGACGACGGTGCTGTCCACGCGCAGCAGCAGCGCCGTCCAAACAGGAACTGGGCGCCTGTATCGACCGATCTGCTGGTTCACAAGAATGCTATCATGGAAACCGGTCAATATCCATGCTCCGATCGGATCATGGATTACTGCGTCCATCTCCACGTCCTCAGCAACGGAATCAGGTCCAGACTCCATGGCCCTCTCACGGTCGGAACTGGGCGTGCAGGCAGCCAAGCCTAGTACGAGTGCAAGGAATCTGACCAGTGTCATTGCGAAAGCTTGAAGAAGTGAATGCCTTGGAGCTGTAAAGTAACTGGTGGTCCTCTATGGCGCGGTACGAGTATCAACTGCGCAAGATCAAGGTCCAGGAGAAGACGGGCCTCTTGCGGATCAGCGCGCAGGATGTGAAGAACGTGCACGCGGCGAAGGAGGCGATGGAGGGGGGGGGACCAGCGTGATGATCCGATCATGGGACGCCCCAGCCAACGCCCCTATCATCGACCCGCGAAGAATTCCAACGCCCGTTTCACGAAGTCGTCATGGAATTGGAAGATGGCGCCATGCGCGGAGTCCGCGTAGATGTGCAGCTTGGCGTTCGGGAAGCGCTTCGCTAGGTCGTACGAGTTCGGCGTGGGCACCATCCGATCGTTGTCGCCATTGATCACGAGCACCGGCAGCGTGAACACGGAGAGGTCGGCCGGCTGTCGTAGCCCCACACCTTGATCGCGTTGAGCTGGGCGCGCAGCGAACGGATTTGCACTGCTGTATCGCGGTCCTGCTTGCGCTCTTTCAAACGAGCGAGGAACGCACGGGCCGCGTTCCTTCCGCTCTCAGACCAATTGAAGAAGAGGTAGAACTTGGGATCGCGCAGGGTGAATGCGCCGCGCAGGATGTCGCGATAGGTGAGCCCGACCACATCGCTGACGCCCTTGCCGCCTCTGGGTCCGCTTCCGGCAAGGATGATCCGGCGCACGAGCGTGGGTTCCATGGCCATCAGTTCCTGCGCGATGAAACCGCCCATGGAGAAGGACAGAATGTCCACCTTCGCGAAGCCCAACGCCTTGATGAAGGCGAGCGCATCCCTGGCCATGTCCTGTATGGTCTTGGCATCATTGCCCGACGTGGCTCCCACACCGCGATAGTCGAAGGCGATGATCTCGTGCTGAGCGGCCAAGCCATCCATGATCCGCGGATCACAGTTGTCCAGGTTGGCGGTCAAATGGTTGAAGTAGATGATGGGCACCTCCTGGCGTTCGCCCAGCCTGCGGTAGGCGAAGGTGATGCCGTTGGCGGCTGTGATGTGCTGCGTGGGTACCGTTGCGTAGGTGGTGTTCGATCGCGTTCCCATGGTGTTCCTTCTCTTGATGCGTTGGGGCAATACGTCTAGACCATCTTCAAGACCACCTTCCCCTTGGCCCGACCGGCCTCCAAATAGGCCAGGGCCTCCTTGGTCTCGTGAAAGGGGAAGACCTTGTCCATCACCGGCCGAATGGCCCCGGCATCGATGAGCGCCGTGATGCGTGCCAGCTGATCGCCGCTAGCCTTCATGAAGAGGAAGGCGTAGTCCACCTTCAAGCGCTTCGCTTTCCGCCGCACGCCGGCGCTCAGGACCTTCATCAGCAGATCCACGTACCATGGTGCACCGAGCTCCCTGGCAAAGGCGGCATCAGGCGGGCCTGTGATGGAGATGAGCTTGCCGCCGGGCTTCAGGATGCGGAGCGACTTCTCCAGCGTCTTCGGGTCCTGGCTGTTCAGCACCACATCGTAGCCGCTGAGCAGCGTCTCGAAGTCGTCCTTTCGGTAGTCGATCACCACATCGGCGCCAAGGCGCTTGACCATTTCCACATTCGATGCGCTGGTGGTGGTGGCCACCGTGGCACCGAGGTGCTTCGCCAGTTGGATCGCGAAGGAGCCCACCCCACCGGAACCCGCTTGGATGAAGACCTTCTGGCCCTTCTTCAGATCCGCGATCTCGACCAGGGCCTGCCAGGCCGTCAAGCCGACGAGCGGAATGCCCCCCGCTTCCTCCATGCTGATCGACCGCGGCTTCAAGGCCACGTCCGCCTCGTCCATGGCGATATACTCGGCGAAGGTGCCGATGCGGTCTTTGTCGGGTCGCGCGTACACCTCGTCGCCGACCTTGAATCCGCGCACTTTGGCCCCCACCTTCACCACCACGCCTGCAACGTCATTGCCTAGGATGAGCGGGAAGCGGTAGGGCAGCACGAGCTTGAACTCGCCGGTCCTGATCTTGGAGTCCAGGATGTTCAAGCCGGCCGAGTGAACTCGTACAAGCACATCCCCTGGCCGCACTTCAGGCTCGGGCATATCGGCGATGCGGCCACCGTCGGTGCTCTTGTATTTATCGATGATGTAGGCTTTCATGGTTGGCAGCTTCGGGTGATCGAAGTATGTTTGCTTGCGTTTTGCAAGTGCAAACATACTAATTCACTTGCCTTTTGCAAGTTCTTTTGAAAACAAGCCTCTCCCGAGCGTGAAAAGCCAACGATCCGATTGCCCCGTAAGCCAGTCCCTGGACATCTGGGGAGACAAGTGGTCCTTGCTGATCATAAGGGACCTGATGACCGCGAAGCAGTGTACCTACGGGGACTTCCTGAAGGCGCCGGAAGGGATCGCCACGAACATCCTGGCGGCGCGGCTGCTCCACTTGGAAGAGAACGGGTTGATCGAAAAACTGGACCACCCGGACAGTAAGGCCAAGGTGCTCTACCGGTTGACCGGCAAAGGGATCGACCTGGTCCCCGTGATGATCGAGATCAACCTCTGGGCCGAGAAGTACTTCACGATCCCCGCGGACCGCAAGGCCATGCTGAAGGAGGTGAAGAAGGACAAGGAAGGCTTCATCAAGGCGGGGATGAAGGAGTTGAGGAGGGTGTGAGTGCGGTGAGATCGCGCACCTAAGCGCCGTGCCCATCATCCTTTCCCGCCCCCTCCAACTCCTCGATCGTCCTCCTCGCCGCTTCCAAACGCACACGGTTGTTCTTTGATACGAGCATGTTGGTGATGAAGTGTTCCATGCGGTGGTGCAGCGGGATCAGCAGCCCGGCGATGGCGGCCATGCACAGCAGCAACAGCAGCGGCGAGTGGTGCGTGATCTCGCCAAGCATCGGATGCACCAGCAGGTTGATGAACTCGAAGAAGAGCAACAGTGCGATGAGCGAGAGGTTCTTGATCGCCTTGGCTCCCACCACCGCTGTGCGACTTAACACCAACAGAAAGATGCCCAGCGTGATCACGATAAGCGCGATGATGCCGAACTGGATGTTGTGCGAGCGTTCTTCCCTGGCTTCCTCACGGGCCTTCGCATCCTCAAGGTCCTTCAGTTCCTGCGTGAACAAATGGTTCTGCAACTGACTCTTGTTCTGCAATGCCGTGAGCGAATCGCGCCAAGCATGAGCGAGCTGCGAGTACACCAATGAGCTATCGGTCATGCCATTCGCTGCAAAGGCATCGGACAAGGCCATGATGGACTTCACCAGGAAGCCCGGTTGACGCGTATGCTCGGTGGCTTCGTAGCCCTTACGCGCCCAACCAAGTGCCTCCGCAGCGCGTCCTTGACCAACGAGCAGCTTCGCGTAACCGGCCGCGGCGTTGAGGAGCGGTTCTGGTAGCTCGGATGAATCGGCCACCGCCAGGGCCCGTTTGAAGTAGGGCTCCGCAAGATCGTTCTCGCCGCGTGCGGCATGCACGCTGGCCAGCACCAACTGAAAATTGGAATATCCGAAGGGGTCCAGTCCGGGAACCTTCAGCACATCGGCCTTACGGGCATAGTAGAGTGCAGAATCAAGATCCCCTCGATCCAGATGGCACCTGGCCAGGATCGACATCGAGCGTCCATAGATGCCCTCACTCAGGCCATAAGCCTCGGCCTTCCGCATGTAGCGCAAGGTGCCTTCGGTATCCCCCATCCGCATGTACACGATCGCGATCTCCTTGCACACGCCCCCCATCCTCAAGCTATCGCCTGTATGCTCGAAGCGCTCAAAGGCGATATTGAAGTGCTTCAGCGCCCCGTTCACGTTGCTGAGGGCTGTGAAGGCCGCCCCGATGCCGAAATGTGCCCGACCGACCAGTGTATCATTCCCGGTCGGTTCAGCCACTTCCAGCCCGCGAATGGCCGCCTTCATGCAGTCCTCCGGACGACCGAGGTAGAGGTACTCGCTGGTCAATTTGGCGATGACAACGAACTTGGCCCGGGGGTCGGTCGTCTTCCGCTCGCGTTCTTCCAGGGAATCGATCGGAAGACCCCGCAGCCTGGCATTGAGCGTGTCGAGGGGCTGGGCACGCAGTTGCCAGACCGCGCCGAACATCAGCAGCAGGACCACTATTGCGCGAGGCATCAAAGAACGAACGGCCATGATAGGGAGTTGAAAGGATAAAGATGAGCATCGGCAGCATACCGAAGGCTTGATTGATGAAAGCCGCTCCTGATCCATGAACGGCGCACGCCGCGCTGCAGCGTCCTCGACCTTTGTCGCGATGCAAGCCGCACTCGCCACCGCCTACGGAGGTCCCGATGTGATCCGTATCACCGAGGTACCCATGCCAACGACGAAATCCGACGAACTGCTCATCCGCATCCACGCCTCGGCGGTGAACGCGGCGGACTGGAGGTTGCGACGCGCCAACCCCTGGTTCGTGCGGCTGGTCTTCGGGCTGACCAAGCCGCGCAAGCCGATCCTGGGCGTGGTGTTCGCCGGGGAAGTGGTGGGGACAGGTTCAGCGGCGACCACCTACAAGAAGGGCGACCGCCTCTTCGGCTGGACGAGCATCATGGGACTGGGCGGACACGCGGAGTACATCGCGCTGAAGGAGAACGGCGCTTTCGCCCGCATGCCCGATGCCATGTCCTATACCGATGCCGCTGCAATTCCCTTCGGCTTCGGCACCGCGCGGCACTTCCTGCAGAAGGCCAAGGTGGGCAAGGGCCAGCGGGTACTGATCTATGGTGCTTCGGGCGCGGTGGGTAGCGCAGCCGTCCAGTTGGCGAAGCACCTCGGCGCGGAGGTGACCGGTGTGTGCAGCACGCGCAACGTGGAACTGGTTCGCTCACTTGGCGCCACGGAGGTGTTGGACTACACCAAGGATGACCTGTCCGCTCATCGCGACCGCTTCGACGTGGTCTTCGAGACCGTGGGCAAGCTGCCGTTCAAGCAGTGTCTGGAACTGGCGAAGCCGAACGGCGTGATCATCACCGGATCCGAAATGCCCGGGCAGATGCTGAAGCGGGCATTCAGTGGCAAGGGCGATAAGCAGGTGACCGTGATCGGCGGCACCGCGGCCGAGAGCGCGGAGGACATGCAGTACCTCGCGGAACTGTGGCAGCAAAAAGAGATCCGCGCAGTGACCGACAGCACGTTCCCGCTGGAGCGGATCGCGGAGGCCCATGTTGTTGCTGAAAGTGGCAGGAAGATCGGGAACGTGGTGGTGACCATTTGAACGGGCTCGACCGCTTATGGTCCGCAACGCTGTCAGCAGCGGTCTGAACGAACATGGAACGGCCCGCTACCTTCGCGCCCCATGTCACCAGCCACGAACAAACGGATCGACCTCAGCTTTCTCGAAGGCCCGCGCACCCGCTGGCAGGAACTGACCTCGGTGGCGAGCATTGCGAACGAATTCCTGTACGGTTTCCGTAAGCTGCATTTCGTGGGGCCGTGCGTCACCTTTTTTGGCAGCGCGCGTTTCACCGAGGAACACCCGTACTATCAGGTGACGCGCGAAATGGCCCAACGCGTGGGGCAGATCGGGTTCACCATCATGACCGGCGGTGGACCTGGGATCATGGAGGCCGCCAATCGGGGTGCGAAGGACGTGGGCGCGCGTAGTGTGGGCTGCAACATCGTGCTACCCTTCGAACAGAAACCCAACCCCTACCTCGATGTCTCGCTGAGCTTCGAGCGCTTCTTCGTGCGCAAGGTGCTGCTGTTGAAATACAGTGTGGCCTTCGTGGTAATGCCCGGCGGAGCTGGTACGTTGGATGAGCTCTTCGAGACCATCACGCTGATACAGACAGGCAAGATCAGGAACTTCCCCATACTGCTCTACGATAGCAAGTACTGGGCGCCCATGTTGGAGCAGATCGAACGCATGGTGCAGGAAGGCACACTGAACCGCAAGGAACTGGCCTTTGTGCAAGTGGCGGATTCCATTGAGGAGGCCGGCACCTTCCTGCAGGACCGTCTGGTACAGATGTGGCAGGAGGCCCGCGGACGCAAGGACCAACCCAAATGGTGGTTCCTGGAGGACCGGGTTAACGGAAAAGTAAGATCGGCTTAACGTCGGTAACCCTGCCTTAACATGGCGCCAACAGGCGCGTAATAGGCCCGCGGGACCTTTGCAGCGCGAAAGATCACTTAGATCGTTCGCTTTTGCGATGTACCGATCATTCCTTGTTCTTCTTGCCTTCGTTCTGGGACTTTCCGCTTCGGCACAAAAGGGTACCGTTACAGGCACCATCACCGCGCCAGAGGCCGGCAAGGTGCAGCCCATGCCCTTCGTTAACGTGGCCCTGAAAGGCACCACAGTAGGCGCCACCACCGACCTCGATGGCAAGTTCAGCTTCCAGGCCGAGCCCGGCGACTATGTCCTGGTGGTAAGCTTCGTGGGCTACGAGCCCGTGGAACGCCCCGTGACAGTGGTGGCCGACCGCACCGTGAAAGTGGATGTGGAACTGAAGACGCTGGCCATCGAGATCAAGACCTTTGAAGTGGTGACCGAACGCCGCACCGAGACCGAAGCGGCCGTGGTGATGGAGACACGCCAGAGCGAGCAAGTAGTGAACGGCATGGGCCGTGAGCAGATCGCCAAAGGCCAGGACCGTACCGCGGGCGATGTGGTGAAGCGCATTCCCGGTGTGACCATGGTGGGCGATCGTTTCGTGATGATCCGAGGCTTGGCCGACCGTTACAACACGGTGATGTTGAATGATGTGATCGCCCCCAGCATGGAGAGCGACCGCCGTGCCTTCAGCTTCGACATACTGCCCAGCGGCGCCTTGGACCGCGTGATGATCTACAAGACCGGAGCTCCCGAGCTCCCGGGCGAGTTCGCGGGTGGCGTGATCAAGCTGTACACCGTGAACGTGCCTTCCGAGAACACCACGCGCGTTGACTACAGCGCATCGTTCCGTCCCGGCACCACCTTCGGCGCCTTCAACCAAGGGCAGACGAGCAGCACCGATGCATTGGGCTTTGACAATGGTCTACGCCAGCTCCCTTCATCCTTCCCCAGCAACCTCTATAACACAACCCCTGAGCGCCTGCAGAGCGCCGGGCGTTCGTTGGCCAACAACTGGACCGCACAACAGAGCACGGCCATGCCCGACCAGCGCTTCGGCCTGATGCTGGCGCGGCGCTTCGGTGGCGAAGGCAGCAAGGTGACCGGTGGCAATATCACCGGCCTGCAGTACACGAACACCCGCCAATCGTACACCGCGAAGAACTACAACTACAACGTGTTCGACCCGGTCTCGCAGCGCAGCGACAGCATCTACAACTACAGTGACAACGAGAACTTCCACCAGGTGCGTGTGAGCGCGCTGAGCAACTTCAGCCTGCTGGTGGGCACGCGCACCAAGTTCGAGTTCCGCAACCTGTTCACCCAGCAGGGTATCGACCAGACCACTCTACGTACCGGTAACAACTTCGAAGAGCAGTTCGAGGTGAAGAACTACGCCTTCCGTTACCAGCAGCGCACCATCTACAGCGGTCAGCTACATGGCAGCCACGACCTGGTGAGCGATGTGAGCAAGATCAGCTGGACCGCGGGCTATGGTCGTACCTGGAGCAAGGAGCCCGATTTCCGCCGCCTGCGTACCGTGCGCGACATCAACGCCACCGATGCGAACACACCGTTCCAAACCATTATTCCGCCGGGCGCCACTACCCTTGATGCCGGCCGCTTCTTCTCCGATATGAACGAGTCGGTGATGACCGGTAAGGTGGATTACGAACACAAGTTCGCGGGCGAGAACAACACCTTCCGCTTCCGTGCAGGGCTGTTCACCGAACTGAAGGACCGCACATTCAGCGCGCGCTGGATGAGCTTCCGTGCCGCCAACAGCGCACAGCTGGACCAAAGCCTGCTCTTCGCGCCATTGGACGAAGTGTTCTCCTCACCCAACATCAACAACACCACTGGTTTCAAACTGGAAGAAGGCACCAACCCCAGCGACCGCTACTCGGCCTCCAACACCTTGTTCGCGGGTTACGTGGGAGGTACCATCAACCTGGCATCACTCACAGTGATCTCGGCCGGTGTGCGAGCCGAACACAATACGCAGCAGTTGAACAGCGCCACGTTCGGTGGTCGCCG
This sequence comes from uncultured Chryseobacterium sp., assembly GCA_964592515.1. Lineage (GTDB taxonomy): Bacteria > Bacteroidota > Bacteroidia > Flavobacteriales_F > PHOS-HE28 > PHOS-HE28. The sequence continues at coordinate 9,701 of CAZQFG010000057.1, forward strand.
CGTGAACGTGGACAACCCGATCCTCAGCATACTGCCGTCGATCAATGCATCGCGCCAACTGACCGAGCGTTCGCAGGTGCGCCTGGCCTGGGCCACCACGGTGAACCGCCCCGAGTTCCGCGAATTGGCGCCCTTCTCCTTCTACGACTTCAGCTTCAACAACGTGCTCACGGGTAACGACAGCCTGCAGATCGCCACGATCCAGAACGTGGACGCTCGTTACGAGTTCTACCCGAGCGCTGCCGAAGTAGTGAGCTTCGGTGTGTTCTACAAGCACTTCACCAACCCCATCGAGATGTTCTTCATGCCCGGTGCCGGCAGCGGTGGAACGCGCAATTTCTCCTATGGCAACGCCCGGAACGCCACCAGCATCGGTGCCGAGTTGGAAGTGCGTCGCCAGCTTAGCGGCCTGTTCACTGAAGGCTACCTGAGCCATGTGGGCGTGATGCTGAACGCAGCATACATCCACACCGAAGTGGTGCTGGGTGATGAAGCCCGCGGCCAGGCCCAACAGCGCCCCCTGATGGGTCAGTCTCCGTACATCATCAACGCAGGCCTGTACTACCAGGATACCGAGCGCAAACTGCAGTACAACATCCTGTACAACGTGATCGGTCCCCGTCTCTTCGCGGTGGGCACCTACGGCACTCCGGACATCTACGAGATGCCGCGTAACGTGGTGGACCTTGCCGTGACCAAGGGCTTCGGCAAGAAGTTCGAACTGAAGCTGAGCGCACAGGATATCCTGAACCAGCGCACACTATTGATCCAGGACTCCAACGAGAACGGCGGCATCGACGATCGCGATGAGGAGATCATGAGCTTCCGTCGTGGGGCATACTTCACCGTGGGGCTTGGCCTGCGGCTGTGATGAGTTCCTCCCGACGACGATGCGAAGGCCCGATGAACCGGGCCTTCGGTCATGAAGGACCTAACAGAAACTTAATGTCGTTTGACGATCAGATAATCCTGCACGCAACATCAGGTAACACTGCTGTCGTGCCTTTGTGGGCGTAAAACAATGAGAACCAACATGAGCTTCCTGAAGAACAAAGCACTTGGCATCCTGATGCTCGGTGCCGTGGCCGTGGCATTGCCCGCCTGCAAGAAGAAGGAGGGTTGCACCGACCCCGCCGCAACGAACTACGACCCCGATGCGGACAAGGACTGCTGCTGCGAATACGCAACGAACAATGGCAACACCATCGAGGTGACGGCCAACATCACCACGAACACCACGTGGACCAGCAACAACAAGTACCTGCTGAAGGGCTTCATATACATCGAGGACGGAGCCACGCTGACCATCCAGCCCGGCACCATCATCAAGGGCGATAAGCCCACGAAGGGCACGCTGATCGTGAAACGCGGTGGCAAGCTGATCGCCGACGGCACGGCCAGCCAGCCCATCGTGTTCACCAGCAACCAGCCTGCTGGCAGCCGCGACTACGGCGACTGGGGCGGCATCATCATCTGCGGTCGTGCCCCGCACAATCAGCCCAGCGACCCCACCATTGAGGGTGGCGTGGATGCCCAGTACGGCGGCACCGACCCCAACGACAACAGCGGCACCCTCCGCTATGTGCGCATTGAGTTCGGTGGTATTCCCTTCCAGCCCAACCAGGAGATCAATGGACTGACCATGGGCGGCGTTGGTCGCGGCACCATCCTGGAGCATATCCAAGTGAGCTATTGCGGCGATGACAGCTACGAGTGGTTCGGTGGTTCGGTGAACGCCAAGTACCTCATCGCTCTGCGCGGCTGGGACGACGACTTCGACCAGGATTTCGGCTGGCAGGGAAAGGTGCAGTGGGCCGTGAGCCTGCGCGACCCCAACGTGGCCGACCAGAGCAGTAGCAACGGTTTCGAGTGCGATAACGATGCGGCAGGCAACTCAGCTTCCCCCTACAGCCAAGGCACCTGGAGCAACGTGAGCATCTTCGGCCCGAAAGTCGATGCCAGCACCACCATCAATGCCCAGTACGCCCGCGCCCTGCACCTGCGTCGCAACACCCAGACCCGCGTGTTCAACAGCGTGTTCGCTGGCTACCCCACGGGCCTGTACATCGATGGCAACACCACCCAGGCCAATGCCACCAACAACGACCTGATGTTCCGTGGCAATGTGCTCTCCGGTATGGGCACCGCACTGAACGTGCCCAGCGGGCAGAACTGGGACCAGGCCGCCCTCACCACCTGGTTCAACACGGCCGGCTGGAACAACACCATCTACGCCAACAACAGCGAGCTGCAGGTGGCCAGCCCCTTCAACCTGACCAACCCGGACTTCCTGCCCAATGGCGGAAGCCCCTTGCTGAGCGGCGCCGACTTCAGCTGGAGCCCGCTCGCCGACAGCTTCTTCACACCGGTGAGCTATCGCGGCGCCTTTGGCACCGAGAACTGGACCGCCGGCTGGGCCAACTGGGATCCCCAGAACACCGCTTACTGAGCACGGTACATCGCAAATAACCCGCTCGGTACACGAAAGGCCCCGCTTCGGCGGGGCTTTTCCATTGGTGGCGGTCAACCGCGCATAAGCGACAGCACTACCGCATAGCGCAACGCCTTGACCACGAACATGAGCACGGCCACCGGCATCGGCCGGGCCCTGCTCAGGCCGAGCGCAATGGCCAGCGGATCGCCCACCACCGGCAACCAAGTAAGCAGAGCCGCCCAAAAGCCATGGCGGTCCACCCAGGCCCGCAGGCGTTCGGCCTTGGCCGGATCCGTGCGCAGCCAACGGGCAATGCGCTGCGGATCACCCAATCGGCCCAGGCCATACGAGCTCATACCGCCCAGCCAATTTCCTACGCTGGCAGCCGTCCACAGCGCCACCGTGGACCAAGGCCCCAGCGCCATGGCCGCCAGCACCGCCTCGGAGCTGAATGGCAGGATGGTGGCCGCCAGGAAGCTGGAAAGGAACAATCCCGCCAACCCGAGCTCCGTCCATTGTGGGCCAAGTTCCATGGTGATCGGGCCCGCTTGGCGGGCGGCCAAAGGTACCCGAGCGGCTGCGGCATACTTTTGGGATTACCGGAAGCCTGAACCCGAAGCCATGCGCCACCTGTTCACCTCCCTTGCCTGCTCCCTGCTGATACTGCCTTCCTGGGCCCAGGACGATGGCCCGAACAACCAGAACATGGGTCGTCGCGCCACCTTGAGCGGCGGTCTGGAGATCGGCATTCCCATTGGCGCCTTCAGCGATAGCTGGGGCCGCGAGATCGTAGGCCTGAGCGGCAACCTGGCCGTTCCCATGCGCCTGCTTCCGCTGAGCTGGGGCTTCGACTTCGGCTGGGGCCACATGGGCGGCGAACGTGATATCGTGCCCGTGAGCAACCAGTACATCAACGCCACTTCCGGTGAACTGAGCGTTCGCTCCAACCTGTACAGCTACCACGGTCTGCTGCGCTTCCAGCCATACAACGGCGTGGTAAGCCCTTACGTGGAAGGCATGCTCGGTCTGCGCCACTTCACCACCCGCTCGGAGATCACCGTGGAAGGGCTGAGCGAACCCGTGCAGGAACAGCGCCAACGCAGCGAGTTCGTGGGCAGTACCGGGTGGGCCGTGGGAGTAATGGTGGCGCCCAACCGCACATTCTACTTCGAGGGCCGTGTAGAGCGCCTGACCACGGGCAATGTGACCTTCGTGGACCCCGGTTCCATCTCCATCAGCGACCAGGGAACGGTGAACTACAATACCATCAGTTCGCCCACCCGCATGGTGAACGTTCACCTGGGTATCGGCCTACGTTTCTGACCCGACCGCAGACCCCGTGGCGCTGTTGGTAACCTTTGCGTAACACCGCCGCGCCCGGCCATGGAAAGGGGCGTTAATGCTGTAAACTTGTGCCCCAATAACGTGCGCCAACCGCGCGGAACAGCACATTGGAAGGGTACAAACGCATCCATAGCGCCCTCATTTCGGTATTCCACAAGGACGGGCTGGAGCCCATTGTCCGCGAGTTGGACCATTTGGGCGTACACCTTTATTCAACCGGCGGCACGCAGGAGTTCATTGAAGGGCTCGGCGTGAAGGTTACGCCCGTGGAGGACCTCACCTCCTACCCGAGCATCCTCGGCGGCCGTGTGAAGACCCTGCATCCGAAGGTTTTCGGCGGCATATTGGGGCGGCGCGATCTGCCCGGCGATCTGGCCCAGTTGGAGGAATACGAGATCCCCCCCATCGACCTCGTGATCGTTGACCTCTACCCCTTCGAGGCCACCGTGGCCAAAGGAGGAAGCGAGGCGGAGATCATTGAAAAGATCGACATCGGGGGCATCAGCCTGATCCGTGCCGGTGCGAAGAACCACGCCGATGTGGTGATCGTGCCCAGCATGGCCCAATACGCCGAACTGTTGCACCTGCTGAAGGAACAGGAGGGTGGCACCACGCTGGCACAGCGCAAGGCCTTCGCTACCGCCGCCTTTGGCGTGAGCAGTCACTACGATGGGGCCATCTACACGTGGTTCAGCAAGGGCCAGGGCGACCTACGCCTGAGCACCGGCCCCACCACCGTGCTGCGTTATGGCGAGAACCCGCACCAATCGGGCGCCTTCCACGGCGACCTGAAGGGCATGTTCGAGCAGCTCAACGGCAAGGAGCTGAGCTACAACAACCTGCTGGACCTCGACGCCGCAGTGGAACTGATCGACGACCTATCCACCATCAAGGGTGTGCCCTTTGCCATCCTGAAGCACAACAATGCCTGCGGAGCAGCTGTGCGCCCCACGGTGAAAGAGGCCTGGGACGCGGCGCTGGCCGGCGACCCCGTGAGCGCCTTCGGAGGTGTGCTCATCACCACGGCCCGCATCGACAAGGCCACGGCTGAGGCCATCGATACCATCTTCTTCGAGATCATTGCCGCACCTGACTACGATGCCGACGCGCTGGAGGTGCTGATGAAGAAGAAGAACCGCATGATCTTGAAGCGCAAGCCGGCCGCACGTGCGAACGTGAAAGTGCGCACCGCACTGAACGGCGTGCTGACCGAGGCCGCGGATCAGGTGGTGGCCAATGCAACAAGCATGCGGACCGCAACCACCAAGGCGCCCGCTGTAGAGGAGGTTAGCGACATGGTCTTCGCCACCATTCTGGTGAAGCACACCAAGAGCAACGCCATCGTACTGGCCAAGAACGACCAACTGCTGGCCAGCGGCACGGGACAGACCAGCCGCGTGGACGCTTTGGAACAAGCCATCACGAAAGCGGGCAAGTTCAACTTCGACCTGCGCGGCGCCGTAATGGCCAGCGACGCCTTCTTCCCCTTCCCTGATTGCGTTGAGATCGCCCACAAGGCGGGCATCACCGCGGTCGTCCACCCGGGCGGCAGCATTCGCGACCAGGACAGCATCGACTTCTGCAACGCGCACGGCATGGCCATGTGCATCACCGGTACACGCCACTTCAAACACTGACCCCCTTACCGGACCATGAGCTGGTTCAACTTCTTCACCCAGGAGATCGCGATCGACCTCGGCACGGCCAACACGCTGATCATCCACAACGACAAGGTCGTTGTGGACGAGCCGAGCATTGTCGCCATTGACCGCACCACCGG
>CAZQFG010000058.1:0-11025 GCA_964592515.1 uncultured Chryseobacterium sp.
TCACACGCGTACCGGCCGGGATATTGAGGTCGCCGGTGTTGAGCACGGTCTCGGCCGGCATGCCCAGATAGGCCGGGTATTCCAGCACGGCGTTGAAGTCCAGCAGCTGAGGGTGGGGAACGGTGCGCAGGGTGTAGGTGGGCGAGAAGAAGCCCTCGGCCGTGAAACGCAGGTCCACGGGTTCCTGCACGTTGCGGAAGCGGTGGGTGAAGTGCACCGCATCCTTTTTCACCATGGGAATGCGTTGGCCGGCGATATCGAGCTCCACTTGCTGCGGAACGACATCGCCCTGCAGTTCAACCACCAGTTCGAAGTCCTGCAGTTCGGGTACTTCCAGCGTATCATTCAGCAACACGAAGCGGAAAGGTGCTTCGGGAAGGAACTCACTGTTGTGGGCGAGCAATCGTTTGGTGGGTGCGGTGATGAGGCTGGGCGCGGCGAAGAGCAGTACGATCAGCAGGGCCAGCGGTGGCAGGGCATAGCGGAGGTGGCGCGTGTTGCGGCGCAGGTCGATGGCATTGGCGAAGGGCACCGGCCCCAGCTCGCGGCTTCGCTGTGCAATGGCGGCCTCGATGAGGTCGCGTTGCTGGGGCTGGGCCTCGGCCATGTCGCGCAGTTGCAGGGTGTTCAGCAACTTGTCGCGCACCTCGGTGAAGTGGGTGCCCACAATGCGGGCGGCCTCAGCGTGCGAGATCACCGGCCCCAACCGGAACAGCTTGACCAGCGGGAGCGCAATAAAGCGCACCACGATCACCGCCATGGCGACCACGGTACCCCAGAACAAGGCGGTGCGCACACCCGTACCGAAGTGACCGAGGTGTTCCAGTCCGGCGGCCAGAAGGAAAACGCCCACCAACAACCCCACGCTGTACAACCCACCACGTATGGCCCGGTCGGTGTAGTACCGGCGGATGAAGCCATCGAGCTTGGCGATGAGGTGTGCGTAGTCGCTATGCATGTTGTTCCTGGCCTGCAACGTGGCAGCTGCCCGGCTTGTTGCCGAACAAAGCTACGGCAACACCGGTGCGTTCACGGGCAAGTACACCGCAGGGTGGCCGATGGTTCAACGCACCACGGCCCGTGCCATGCGCTGATGGGCGCCATTGAGGAGCCGCACCACATAGGTCCCGGGCGCCAGCTGCAGTTCCAGTTGTTCAAATGCCCGGCCCTGAGCGGCATTGATGCGTTGTTGGTGAAGGATGCGGCCCGAAAGGTCGAGGACCTCCAGTGATACCGCGCCGTTGGTCAACCCCTCCGCCACCACCGTGAAGCGGCCATCATTGGGGTTGGGGTAGAGGGCGAGCTCGGGCGCGCGTGTAATGTTCTCAGCAAGGCCTACAGTGACATCAAGGGTTGCCGTTACCTCGCAACCATAGTTGGTCGTCACAGTGACAGAGTATGTTCCGGAGCCTTCAAAGAACACCGCATGGGGTGAGGTTGAATTGGCCAACGGCTCCCCGTTGTAGGTCCAAGCATATGTCCCTTGTTCAGGGGTGGTCCTGAGCATGATGCCATCCACGATGATGGAGAGCTCGGGACAGATCAGCACCGTATCCGAATAGGCCACACAGGTATCGGCGGGATAGTGAAGAACGGACCAACGACCCGGCGGAAAAGGTGCGGTCAGACAGGACGTGGACGTGGTATCATGGATGACGCCGTTCACCCACCAGACATAGTTGTCCAAGTTTGACACGCTTGCGCAAAGGGTGCCAGCTGCGGGGTCCCATTCCAGTACGAAGGGTTGTGATGGCGGCGGCTGCACCCATACACTATCGATACTAATGCAACCGGCGTCCCCGGGGACCTCAGCACTAAGTGTGTACCAGCCTCCGGTGCTGGAGAAAATGAAAGGGTCGAGGCTTGTCGGATCGCTCAGGCCCAACGTAGGCGACCAGCTAAAGAACGGACCCGAATTGACACTAGGACACATCGCCATCCCCTCCCACAAGATACCTGTGCTTGGGCCGCTTGAGGAACTGTACAGAACCGTGCCGGAAGCATCCAGCAACTGGAGCCGGTTCTCACCATTCCAGATCGTGCCAGCTTGATAGAACAGGGCAAGCGCCTGACCATAAATAGTGGGGATGGAATAGGAGATGCTGAGATTACCTGTTGGCGCGGTGTAGGTGGCGATCGTATCCCCGTTGATGAGCACATCCACATGGGCGCCGCCATTCCAACCGTCGCCAAAGGCCTCAAATAGGACCAATTCGTAAGTGCACGCTAACTCCACCTCTGTCCCTGTGAGGCCCCCGTTCAATTGCCCCGGGCCTGCACAGAGATCCAGATCGGGCCCGGCATCAGTAAAGAACTCATCGACGACCAGCACAGTAAGAAGGCTATCGAACGAACAGCCGAAGTCATTCGTGACCGAAAGTGTCAATTGTGTGTGGCCGACCAGGTCGAACAAGACCGTAGCGACGCCACCTCCACCAGGCTCGTTCATGACATTCGTGCCGGACCAGGCCACCGCGCTGTATTCAGGGGAAAGATCGGCATACTCATTGGCCAATTCAGTAAGGCCAAGGCTCCATAAGCACAGGTAACCATCGTCAGACCCCCAGAGGTCTGTAAAGGTCAGGGTCCAGTCGCCTTCCACCGGACAACCCACCAATTGGTCCAATGGGGTTATCGAATTGTACGTGCCAGGCTGTAGCGCGTACTGGCCGTTCGCGCCGGTGGTCACATTCGGATCTGAACCACTGTAAGATGATTCCACCCAGGTCCCATGCTCCGGGGAGGTGTTGAAGCAATAGGTCCAACAGGAACCAGGTTCAGGTCCAAAGTCGTTTGCTAGTCCCAGGTTCGTTGCTCCACCGCCTTGCTGGTGCAAAATGGCGGACTGACCATTGGGGCAGGTCAGTTGAACCACCAGGTCGCCCATAAAGCTGTGCTCCAAGCTGATGCAGATGTCACCCAGCTCGGCCGGGTCGCTGATCACCGCTCCGGCTGGTGCTCCGAACACCGAAATGGTAGACGATTGAGGCACCCCATCGATATCTTGTATGGGCATTGGGTTCGAGGAGGTCGCCTCTTGGGAGGGTAGAGGGGCCGATTGGAACTGTCCGATCATTTCTGCGGTTACACCCAAGCACGCCAACGTGGGCGCTTCGGTCCCTGTGAATGTTGGTATGGGGCTTACGAGAACCAACAAACTGTCCGCACCAGCGCTTGAGCACCCGATATCGTCCATCACGTTCAGCATCACACGGTAAACGCCTGGTGCGGTGAACGCCTGTTGAAGCACGGGGGTGTTCGTGGTGGCATCGGGATAGGACCACAGGTCCCAGTGCCATGCAAGGATGGTACTGCCCGGCGCAGCGATCGATCCTGCTCCATCGAGCAGTAAGGTGTCGCCCGGGCAGATGCGTGCGGTATCACCATCGGTCGTAGTGATCACTGGGGTTGGCGTGATGCATTCCGGCAGGCAGGCGATACCCAGAGAGAACGACCCACTGCCTGCTGCGTTGGTGCGTAGCACGAGTGTCAGGCATCCACTTGTTCCTGCGTAGGGGCTCGCGATCACCATGCCTTGTGGAGCACTTCCAGTATACACCCCAAGTAGATCACCGCTCTCGTCCGTTCCGATATGAATGAACAGGGAGTCGACCGAGCCGACTTCTGCGGGAAACATGAATTGATCGAACGAAAGGGCCACGCGTGACCCGGGTGAATCCGGACAGATGGTAGTGACGATCGTAGCGTTCGCGGGATAGCCGGACCCGTCTGTGCTTTCCACGATGGCACCACTGCACGCAGTTATAGGCCCTTCACCAATAACGTGGACCTGACCGTATGTCGTTCCAAGAAGGAGCGATGCACAAAGGGTCAGCAGGTTTCGCAAGCGGTGCATGGCGAGCGGTATTTCTGCCAAGCTACACCATCATTGATTGTTGTCCTATCGTATGAAACGAACGGCCGTAACGGATCGGCCATCGGTAAGCCTCAGCCAATAAGCGCCTTGTGGAAGGTCTAATTCCATGTCGCGCTTGAGCGCTCCCGCTGTAGCCTGCAACGTTTCCTCATGCACCATGCGGCCCGTTGCATCCTGAACGGCAAGTTGTATCGCGCCGTTGCCCAGCCCCTCGGCCACCACCGTGAAGCGGCCATCATTGGGGTTGGGGTAAAGGGCAAGGGGGAATGTGGTGGTGGACCGCTCCTCGATACCCACGGTGTTCAGTACGTAGGTGGCCGTAAGCACGCAGCCGTTGGCGTCGGTGGCGGTGAGGCCGTAGGTGCCATCGCCTTGGGTGAACACGAAGGGTTCGTTGCCCCCGATGGCCGCGCCGTTGAAGGTCCATACGTAGATGCTGAACGTGTTGGGCACGAAGAGCACATTGCCGTTGCGCTCGATCGTCAACGTGGGGCACACTACCACACTGTTGCTGGTGCCGGTGCAGCCCAGGGCATTGGTGCCGATCACCTGGTAGACGCCGGGGCCGGTGGGGTTGAGGCAGGCGGCCGCGGCATTGGGCACCGTATCGCCGTCCAGGAACCACACGTAGCCGGCCAGGTCGGCGGGTTGGGCGCAGAGCTGGCCATTGCCTGTGTTCTGTTGCAGCACAACTGTTGGCGTGGGGAACACCACGATGGTGTCGGTGTCCGTGAACACCTGCTGGGTCTCCAGTCCGATGAGCAGGCTGCCGGTGGTGCCATTGGCCACGTTGATGAAATAAGTGCCCTCCCCGTTGCCCGGAATGTTGTAGGTGCCCAGAGCGTCATCGCCGGACACCAGGTCCTCATCGTAGAAACTGATGGAGTAGGGCGGGTTGGATAGCAAGAGCCCCAATGCGCTCCAAGTGGCGGTGGTGGTGTTGTCCACCGAGGAGGAGGTGTAGGTGTTCCCCCCGGCATCGGATAGCACGAAGTACAGGTCGGGCGAGCCGGTGCACCCCACCAGGGGGATGTTCGGTTCCTCCACGTCGCCGCACCAATTGCCGTTCACCCCGGTCAGGTTCACGGTGTTCAGCACATAGCCGCCCACGCTGGTCTGCAGAGTGATGGCATAGGTGCCTGGTGCATCATAGATCTGTGCGGGTGGCACAGCGGCCGTGCTGGTATTGCCATTGCCGAAGTCCCAAGCGTACGTGGTGGGCGAGGGTGCGGCATCGATCAGCGCGTTGAAGTTGGCCGTAACACTTCCGCAGCCCGAGGTGGGTGTGTAGGTGAAGCTGCTATTGCCCCCGGTCCCGGGAAGCACGGTCAGTGGCAGCTGGAATTGTTGTGGGGCATCGATGTCCAACCCACTGAAGGTGACCGAAGCGATAATGTTGATGTTGACCAGGTACTCACCAGCGCCCAGCGGGGTGCCGCAAATGCGTCCACAACCGAAGGCGTTCTCCTGGGGGTAGTACACATTGCTCGGTGCGCTGGCCGTGAAGCTGAGGCCGAACGGCAGACCGGTGACGCTGGTGATGGTCATTTGCTGAAAGCTAACAGTGACCCCGCTCCCCGGTTCGGTGAAGCTGGGCGGCAACCAGAAGGTGAAGTCGTTCTGGTAGTACTCGCCAGCCGTGGCGTCCGGTGGAATGAGCGGGCACAGCGTTGGAAATGCGGGCTCGATGGTGCAGTTGGTATCCGGCGTGCAACCGTCGCATTGTGCATTCAGGGTGCTGTGCATGGTTGCGAAAAGCAGCAGGCCGAGGGTAAGGTTACGGAGCATGGGCAGGGGTCTGGTATGGGGCAAGATATGCGGTCGGGCTGTTCGTGGTGCAAGCTCTTGGGCCTCCTTTCGTAGGTTCGCCCGTCTTCCATCGGTATGGTAACGCGCTCTCGGTTGTTCTTAAGGGTCTTCGGACTGTTGCTGATCATCCTGGGTATGGCATACCAGCCTCACATGGCCGTTGCCAATGGGGATGGTTCAGAGCGTGAGAGCCGCCAAAGCATGGGTCTGCTGCCTTCGGCCCCGAAGCGACATGTCTCCTTGCATCGCCGGTCGCCCAACCCGTTCGGGTCGCAGTACTTCCAAGCGTGGTCGGCCATTCCACTGGACCGTGGCGAAGGGCTCTATCGCAACATGCTGGTCTCGTGGAACGCCGTGTCCTACGGGGTCACTTCGCATTTCACGGTCGGTGGCGGTCTGGATCTCTACTCCATCCTCAATTCGAAGAACCGGAGCCCGGTGTGGAACACGCGGGTGCAGGTCGGTGGCGAGATCGGATCGTCGCTCCATTTGGCGGGCACCGCGCTGCATCTCCACGCCCCCATGAACCTCTCCAGCGAGGCGGGTGATAGCACCATTACAACAGGCATCACCGCGGCCATGGGCCTGCTTACCTGGGGCGACTCCAACAACCAGGTGACCATTGGCGGCGGATGGGGCCACAATGGTGACCGCATGGCCCGTGGTCCCATGTTCAACATGGCGGGTGCGGTGCGTCTCTTTCCCAATGTGCAGGCGGTCACCGAGAACTGGCTTTACGTGGACGATGGCGACAACCTGTTGGCCACCAGCATCGGCATACGCATCGTGGGCGATCACCTGGCCATTGATGTGGGCGCCGTGTACAACGAACAGCTGGCCAACCAGGTGTTCTCTTGGGGCATGCCGTTCTTGGGCGCCCTGCTCAATTTCTGAACAGGAAGGGCCCCGGTGCGCAGCAGAGCGCACGGTTGGTACTTTTGTGGCCATGGCCAAGAAAGCCGTTCCCTTTGATCTTGCCGCCCTTGAGCTGCACGATGAGCCCGAGTACCGGCAGTTCGTTATGCGTGTGGATGGGCAGCGCGCGCGGGTGGAGTACGACCGCGATTCCGACCGCATCTTCCTCACCTCCATTGAAGTCCCCAAGGCGCTGGAGCCCCTCGGTGTGCGCCATGCCATGCTGGAGAAGGTACTGACCCACGTGGAGGACAAGGGCTGGAAGCTGGTTCCCACGCACCCGGCCATCAAGCAGTATTTGCGGGACAATAGCGCCTGGCAGCGCCTCCTGCTCAAGGGCGTGCAGTTGCGCTGAGGGTGGCCTGTTATTGTCAAGGGATCCGCGTATCCTTGTAGCGAACGGTCCGGTCGTGCACCTGTCGACCAATACCCCGTTCGCACAAGATCATGTTGCGTTCCGCGTTCCTTGCTTCGCTCCTGGTGTGTAGCACCATTGTTGCGGCCCAGTGCACACCGGTAGACTGCCTGTCACAGCTTCCGCCGTCCGGTGGGCTTTGTGCGTCAACCTTTCTGGTGGGGCGTGTGGGGCAGCCTTACGTCGATGCGATCTCGTTCCATGTGACCACGGCCTGTTCGCCGGCCTCCTTGTTCGACCCCACGCTCACCTCGGCCTCTGTGCGCATTACACAGATGAGCGATCTCACGTTCACCAATATGCCGCAGGGCCTGTCGGGGGTCACCGATCAGGCCTCGTATACGCCGCCCGCCAACGGTTGCGGTTCCATTTCCGGGGTGCCCACCGAGGCCGGTGTGTTCGCGGCCACGGTCAACATCGTTGTGGACGTGAACGCTTGGCCCTTTTCGCTCACCTGCGGCGGCCTGGGCCCAATTGCACAGAACGATATACCCATCAGTCAGGCCCGTGAGCTGGTGATCCTGCCCGACCCCTCATTTACGGCGCCCGCAGAGCCGCTCTGCCTCACTGACGGAAGTGTCGTCCTTGTGCCCACAGGTACTGGTGGCGGCACCTTCTCGGGCCCCGGTGTGGTGGGCAACGTGTTCGATCCGGCGCTTGCTGGCCCGGGTGTGCACAGCGTGAAGTACGTGGTCAGCGCTCAGCAGGGTGCGGCTGTTGCGCCCGCCACCGATAGCCTTGAGGTGTCTATCACGGTCACGGATTGCAGCGTGGTCTGCGATGCCAATGCCGGCACACTGGGCGGCCTGGACTTCATCCCCTGTCTCGAGCCTGGCAGCTTCATTGAGCTGGTAGGTATTCCCGCTGGCGATGCCGTGGTCCCTGATGGATTCTCCGTGGCCTATGTACTTACCCAAGGTCAGGACCTCGTCATCCAGTCCGCAGGCCCCGATCCAGTGTTCCAAGTGAACGTTCTGGGTCTTCATACGCTGCACACCTTGGTCTATGACCCCGCCACCTTCGACCCCGGTACCATCAACTGGGAAACCACCACCGCGGCCGAGGTGAGCGCCCTGTTCGTGCAAGGCGGTGGCTCCATTTGCGCCAGTCTCGATATGGTGGGCGCGTCCTACACGGTGATCGAATGCGCACCCCCGTGTGATGCCGACGCAGGCTCCCTCACCCCCGATGCGTCCAACTACTGCCTCGACCTGGTGAACGGCACGGTGGTGGTGAGCGCCACTTCGGATGGCAATGCTGTGGTACCCGATGGCTATGGCGTGGGCTACCTGCTGGCCCAAGGTCCTGAGCTGGTCATTGTCGGGCTGAACGGAACACCGGTCTTCACGGCTTCCGAGGCAGGCACCTACAGCATCCACACCATGGTCTTCGATCCGCAGACCGTGGACCCCTCGCTGATCACCCTCGGCGAGACCACCGCGGCCGACCTGAACGCCCTGCTGATACAAGGCGGCGGCGCGTTCTGCGGCAGCCTTGATCTGGTGGGGGCCTCGTTCGTGGTGGAGGCATGCACCGGCGTACGCACGCTGCGGACCTCAACGATCAACGTGTTCCCGAACCCCAACAACGGCGACTTCCGCCTGCAACTACCCGCATCGGGTGCCGCCCAGCTCGAGCTCCTCGACCTATCGGGCCGTGTGGTGTTCAGCGCCGCTCGTTCGGTGGCTTCGGATGGCGTGGTCGACCTCTCGCTTTCGGGCGTGGTGGCGGAAGGCACCTATGTGTTGCGCGCCTCGGTGACCCAAGGCCGTTGGGAACAACGGGTGGTGGTGCAGCAGTGAGCCCGCGAGGGCGGGTATCTGCGTGAAGGCGGCGTCCCCGTTACCTTCGCGCCTCTTTTTCGCCTGCTGTGCAGACCGGTATCCACCGGCCTGCACGCTGGCGGACCTTGACCCTCCGAGCACATGTCCGTTCGCGTTCGTTTCGCCCCCAGTCCCACCGGCCCCCTGCACATGGGCGGTGTGCGCACTGCCTTGTACAACTACCTCTTTGCCCGCAGGCACGGAGGCCAGTTCCTCTTGCGCATTGAGGACACCGACCAGGCCCGCTTCGTGCCCGGTGCCGAGGACTACATCCGCGAAGCCTTGGACTGGTGCGGACTTACGCCCGACGAGAGCCCTTGGAAAGGTGGCCGCGACGGCCCCTATCGCCAGAGCGAGCGCAAGGCCATGTACCGCCAGTATGCCGACCAGCTGATCGCTGCGGACAAGGCCTACTATGCCTTCGATACGCCCGAAGAGCTGGAGGCCATGCGCGAACGCCTGAAGGCCGCTGGTGTGGCCGCGCCGGCCTACAATGCGGTGACGCGTGAGCACATGAAGAACTCGCTCACCCTGAGCGCCGACGAGGTGAAGGAGCGCCTGGCCCGTGGTGATGAGTACGTGATCCGCCTGAAGGTGCCGCGCCACCAGGAAGTGCGTTTCGAGGACGTGATCCGTGGCTGGGTGGTGGTGCATAGCAGCAACATCGACGACAAGGTGCTCTTCAAGAGCGATGGCATGCCCACCTACCACTTGGCCAACATCGTGGACGACCACCTGATGCGCATCACCCACGTGATCCGCGGTGAGGAGTGGTTGCCCAGCGCGCCCCTGCATGTGCTGCTGTATGAGGCATTCGGATGGGAGCGCCCCGCCTTTGCCCACCTGCCGCTGATCCTGAAGCCCGATGGCAATGGCAAGCTCAGCAAACGCGATGGCGACCGCCTCGGTTTCCCGGTTTTCCCGTTGAACTGGCAGGACCCCACCAGCGGCGAGCAGAGCAGCGGCTACCGCGAGCGTGGCTACTACCCGGAGGCTTTTGTGAACATGCTGGCCCTGCTGGGCTGGAACCCCGGCGGCGATGTGGAGGTGATGTCCATGGACCAGTTGGTGGAGTACTTCGACCTGGCCCGCGTGCACAAGGGTGGCGCCAAGTTCGATCCGGAAAAGACCAAGTGGTTCAACCAACAATACCTGCGGCACCGTCCCGATGCCGAGCTCGGCGCGCAACTGCAGGTCAAGCTCAAGGCGAACGGGATCGATACGACCGTGGAACATGCTACGGCCGCCGCTGTGCTGCTGAAGGAGCGCGCCACCTTCGTGGACGATATGCTGGAGGGCCGTTACTTGTTCACGCAGGGTTCGCCCCTGATCGGTAATGCCGACGCGGATGCCGAACTGAAGAAGCGTTGGAAGCCCGAGGCCACGCCGGCGCTCGAAGCGTTCATTGCGCGCTTGGAGGCGTTGGTCGATTGGACCCCTGCGGCCTTGGAGGCGACCTTCACGGAAGTGCTGCAGGCCACCGGCACCAAGATCGGCCAGGTGATGCCGCTGTACCGCCTGTTCGTGGCCGGCCGCATGCAGGGTCCGGGCATGTTCGATGTGAGCGCGTTGCTGGGCCGCGATGAGGTGATCGCCCGTTTCAAGGCCGGGCTTGAACACTGCCGCGCATGGGCCTGATGGAGGTGAACGGCATCCGCGTGTTCGCCTACCATGGATGCCTGGAGGAAGAGGCCCGGATCGGGGGCAACTACCGCGTGGATGTTTCCGTGCAGGCCGACCTCAGCACCGCCGAGACCAGCGATAGCCTGAACGACACCGTGGACTATGGTCGGGTAACGGCCATTGTGAAGCAGCAGATGGCCTTGCGCAGCAAGCTGATCGAGCACGTGGCACGCCGGATCCTGGACGCCCTGAAGGCCGAATGGCCCGCAGCGCACCATTGGAACGTGCGCTTGGTGAAGGAACGCCCACCGATCAACGGTGATGTGGCCGAGGCCGTGTACACCGTGGAAGGGTAGATGAGCGGGTATTCCGTTCGGGCCTTTTGAATAGGGCCGATCCACCTATCTTCGCAGCCGCTTGCAGCAATGCAGGTCTTTTTGGTCGCGTGGCCGAGTGGCTAGGCACAGCTCTGCAAAAGCTGCTACAGCGGTTCGAGTCCGCTCGCGACCTCGATCGGTTGATGCCCCGTCCCAGAACTTTGGGACGGGGCATCGCTCATTTCA
>CAZQFG010000058.1:11125-15254 GCA_964592515.1 uncultured Chryseobacterium sp.
CTCGATCGGTTGATGCCCCGTCCCAGAACTTTGGGACGGGGCATCGCTCATTTCAGGGGGGCCTTCAGCCATTCCGAACGCCACGTCGGGAATCCGGTACACTGCCGAACTTTATCCCCTCGTACATTGTCCCATACCGATCGCGGCCCTGCTGCGTTCTGTAGTCCCCGAAGCCGTGAACATGAACGTATTCCGTACCCTCGTCCTCCTGCCCCTCTTCCTGCTCGGTGTTCTCTGTGCCCCGGTGGTCGACGCGCAGGATGCGACGCCCATTGGGGCCTGGCGATCCCACTTTCCCTACCGCAACACCATTGCCGTGGCCGAGGGTGGTGGTTTCGTTTACTGTGCCACCAGTACCGGCATGTTCCGCTACGACCCTGCCGCCGGCGAAACGGAACCCATCGACAAGATCAACCTGCTGAACGATGTGGGCATCCAGGGCCTGGCCTGGAACGAGGAGCTTTCCATGCTGCTCGTTTACTACACCAACGGCAACCTGGACCTGATCCAGAACGGACGGAGCTACAACATGGGCGACATCAAGCGCAGCTCCATCCTGGGCAACAAGGGCATCTACTCGGTGTACATGGAAGGTCACATGGCCTACTTGGGCTGTGGTTTCGGTATTGTGCTGGTGGACCTACAGCGGCGTGAAGTGCGGGAGACCTGGTTCATCGGTCCCAACGGCGCGCAGGTGCAGGTGAACGGCATCACCGTGCTGCAGGACACCATTTATGCGGCCACCAACACAGGGCTTTTCAAGGCCTGGAAGAACGCCGGCAACCTTGCGGCCTACGAGAACTGGAGCAAGCGCACCGACATGGGCCTATCCATGGTGAACGGTCCCTTCAGCCACACCACACGCCTGGGCGATCGCCTGCTGCTGAACTGGAGGGCCAATTCGGGCGAGCGGGACACCCTGTTGGTGCTCGGTACCGACAACACCTGGTCGAAGTTCAACCCGCTTTTTGGCCGCAAGAACCGCGGGCTTGATGTTTCCACCGACGGCCAGCTCGTGGTGATCCCGCATGAGTACGACATCCACGCCTATGACCAGGGCCTCAACGAGGTCAATTTCATCTATGGTTACGCGAACGGACCGGCATATCCCGGGCAGGCCATCAGGGCCGGCTCCGGTGCTTTCTGGGTGGCCGATCGCGAACGCGGTTTGATCAATGCCGTTGGCGGCGATTTCGGTACATCCATCCTGCCCAATGGTCCCAAGACCGCCAACACATGGCGCATGGCCTCGCATGGCGGTGCGCTCTACGTGGCCACCGGAGCATTGGCCGGCAACTGGTCCAGCACCTTCCTGAAGGACGGCGTGCACCACTTCGCCGATGGCCGTTGGGGCACCAGCGACCTCTCCACCGACCCCATCCTGCTGGGTACGAACGATTTCGGCGGCGCGGTGAACGACATGGTATCGGTGGCCGTGGACCCCAATGACCCCCTACATGCTTACGTGGGCAGCTGGGACGATGGCGTGGTCGAGTTCCGCAACAGGCAGCCGGTGCAGATCCACAACCACACCAACAGTGCGCTCGGCGTGGAACAGAACGGTGCGGCAGGCAAGGTGAACGTGGCCGGCATGAACTTCGACATCAATGGCAACCTGTGGATGACCAATGCGTGGTCGCTCAACCCCGTGGTGGTGCTTACGAGCGGTGGCGAATGGCGCAACTTCAACCCCGGCAACCTGCTCGCAGGCAATAACCTGCTGGCGGACATCGTGCCGGCCAGCTTCAACAACTACAAATGGATCATTCGTCCACGCGGCAACAGCTTGCTGGTGTTCGATGATGGAGGCACGCCCACCAATGCGAGCGACGATCGCTGGAAGCTGATCAACAACACCCCGGGCAACGGCGGGCTGCCGGCCCCCGATGTGTATGCCGTGGCCGAGGACCTCGAAGGGCAGATCTGGGTGGGCACCTCCAAGGGCATCGCGGTGTTCTATAACCCCGCTGCGATCTTCGACGCGGGCGACTTCGATGCACAACAGATCCTTATTGAGCAGGACGGCAACATCCAAGTGTTGCTGGAGACCGAATCGGTGAGCGCCATTACCGTGGATGGTGCCAACCGCAAATGGATGGGCACGCAGACAGGCGGGGTCTACCTCGTTAGCGCCGATGGTCGCACGCAGATCCATCACTTCACCGAGCAGAACAGCCCCCTGCCCAGCAACACGATCAACGCGATCAGCATCAACGAGCTCACCGGAGAGGTGTTCTTCGCCACCGATCGTGGCATCATGAGTTACCGCAGCGATGCCATCGAGGGCAGTGAGACCGCCGAATGTGCGCGTGTGTTCCCCAACCCGGTGCGCGAGAGCTACACGGGCCCCATTGCCATTGATGGGTTGGTACGCGACAGCGAAGTGAAGATCACCGACATGGCGGGCAACCTGGTGTACCGCACCACCTCGCTGGGCGGACAGGCCATTTGGCCGGGCACCGACATGAGCGGCAACCGCGTGGCCACGGGGGTCTACCTCATCTTCGCCACGGACCGCTTCGGCACCACCAAGTGCAACACCAAGGTGATGGTGGTGCGCTGAGCACCATTGGTCAGCGTCATGCTCGTTACCACCCGTGCCATTGTGCTGAAGACCATTCGGCACGGCGACCGCACGGTGGTGCTGAAGGCATGGACGGAGCGATCGGGCCTGCGCTCCTGCGTGCTGCGCACCGGGGGCAAGCGCGGCACCAGCAACGCGGCGTTGCAACCCCTCAACCGCATAGAACTGGTACTGGACGAGCACCCCGAGCGCGACCTGCACACCGTTCGCGAGCTCCGCGTGGACCGGCCCTACACCCGGCTTTCATTGGAACCCGTTCGCGCCACGCTTGCGCTCTTCGTGCAGGAGGTGCTGTACCGTGTGCTGCGCGAAGAGGCGGCGGACGAGGACATGCAACACTTCCTGGATGAAGCGCTGGAGGCCATGGACAACGCCCCCGATGTGCGCTACTTCCCCTTGGTGTTCCTGGTGCGCCTGGCCGGCCACTTGGGTTTCATGCCCGAACCGCCCGCGCCCGGTGAGGACCGCTTCGATCTGCGTGAAGGCCACTTCACAAGCAGCACCGCGCAACACGGCCACACACTGGGCCCGCCGCTCAGCCTGGCCCTCGCACAGGTGTTGGGCGTGGACTTCACGGACATGCACCTGCTCTCCATTCCTGCTGCGCAACGCCGCGAACTGCTGGACCACCTGTTGCTCTACTTCCGCATGCACCGCGATGGTCTGGGCGAACTGCGCTCCCCGGCGGTGCTGCACCAGGTCCTGGGTTGAACGCGCCGGGCGTACTTTCGGGCCCCGCCAACACCATGAAGCACACCGCCGCATCCATTGCGCTGTTCACCGTGCTTGCCGCAGGCTGTACCAACGGAGATCCGTCCATGAACGACACCAACCGGCCCACGCCACCCGTGGCCGCACGCAAGCCGCACACGCTCACCGCCCACGGCCACGAGCGCAAAGACGAATATTACTGGATGCGCCTCACCGAAGAGCAGCGCAACGCCGCAGAACCCGATGCCCACACCCGCGAGGTGATCGCGCACCTCAACGCCGAGAACGCCTACTCCGATGCCATGCTCGCGCCGGTAAAGCAGCTCCGTGAGGACCTCTTTAAGGAGATGAAGGCGCGCATCAAGGAGACCGACCTCAGCGTGCCCTACCGCGAGCACGGATACTGGTACCACTACCGGTTCGAGGAGGGGAAGGAATACGCCGTGCATGTGCGCCGCAAGGATGTGCCCGATGCCAAGGACGAGGACTTCCTGAACGAGAACCTGCTCGCCGAAGGGTCCAGCTACTTCGACCTGGGCGACTTCGAGATCAGCCCCAGCAACCAGCTGGTGGGCTACAGCGTGGACCGTGTGGGGCGTCGCCAATACGAGATCCGCTTCCGCGACCTGGCCACCGGCAAGGACCTGCCCGATGTGATCACCAACACCGGCGGCGGTTGTGCGTTCGCCGATGACCGCACCGTGTTCTATCCGCGCAAGGACAAGACGTTGCGCAGCTACCGCATCTACCGCCACGTGCTGGGCACCGACCCCGCCACCGATGTGGTGGTGTATGAAGAGAAAGACCCCGCCTACAGTTGCGATGTGTACCGCA
>CAZQFG010000059.1:0-15251 GCA_964592515.1 uncultured Chryseobacterium sp.
TACACGCCGGCGCTGTCCACCAGGTAGATGATGGGCAGGCGGTTCTCAATGGCGATCTCCTGGGCGCGAAGGTTCTTCTTGCCCGTCATCGGGAACCACGCGCCGGCCTTCACGGTGGCGTCGTTGGCCACCACGATGCACTGGCGCTTGCTCACGTAACCGATCACCACCACTACACCGGCGCTGGGCGCACCGCCATGCTCCTTGTACATGCCGTCGGCTGCGAAGGCACCGATCTCAATGCGGGGTGTGCCCTTGTCTAGCAACGCGTCGATGCGCTCGCGGGCGGTCATCTTGCCGTCGGCCTTGAGTTTCTCGATGCGCTTCTCGCCGCCACCGAGGTAGACCTTCTTCAGGCGGCTGTTGAGGGCGGAGACGAGGAGCTTGTTGTGGTCCTCGTTGCGGGATACTTCGATGTCGATCTTCTCAGCCATGTGGTAACGCTACGGCTTGGGCCGGGCGTGGTGCGAAGATCGGGCAGCGGATCCAATTGATAGGCCGCCCTTTCAC
This sequence comes from uncultured Chryseobacterium sp., assembly GCA_964592515.1. GTDB lineage: Bacteria > Bacteroidota > Bacteroidia > Flavobacteriales_F > PHOS-HE28 > PHOS-HE28. The sequence goes on from CAZQFG010000059.1 coordinate 511, forward strand.
TCCTTCTTCGGCGCCTTGTAGGTCACGAACACCCGTTCCTTGCGGCGGGCGTTCGGGTCGGGGGCGAAGCGCAGTCGTTCGGCGTTGGCGAGTATCTTGTCCGTGCAGGCCGGGATGCCGAAGTTGCTGCTAAGAAATAGCTGCCGGCCCTTCACGTTCCCTTCACGGTCGATGATGAGCAGCACCGTGAGCTCGTCCCAGTCCTGCGCACAGGCATACGGCTCGGGTATGTTGAGAAGCGTTCGCTCATTGGCGATCACTTCCACTACCGAGCCGTTGGCTTGCGGAAACGATTGCGCGTGCACGGCAGTGCCCAGCGCGAGCGTCAGCAAAGTGGTCCACTTGGTCATTGCTTCTTCCGTTTATCGGCCGCGCTAACGAACGGCATTGTCGCCGCCTGGACCATCCATGCTGTGAGCAGCTTCTCGTCGATGTCCTTTTCGCTTTCCAACTCCACGCCCCGAGTGGCCTTGCCCATCGCAACAGGCGTCACCGGTGGCTCCGGCTTCAGGTCGGTGCCGCGGATGAACATCACCTTCACATGGCCTTGGAAAGCACCGCAGGAGAAGCACCAACCTCCATCCACGCCGTAGTAGGCCATGCCCCATTTCACGGCGCGTTGCAGGCCGGGCAGTGACTTCGCGGCCAGGGCATCGATGCGCTCAGCGATGGCGCGTTGCGGCTGGGGTAGGCCCGCGATGTAGGCGAACACGGGCTTGTCGCCGGTTGCGGCTTTGGCAGGGCTGGCCTTGCTGCTCATGATACCATCTCGTTGGGGGCCAACACAAGATAGGACCTTAACAACTGGTCTCACTCCAACCTGAACTTCACCGGCACGTTCATCTTCACCCGCACCGGCTTGCCGTTCATGCGACCGGGTGTCCAGGGCGGCATGGCCTTCAGCACGCGGATCGCCTCCTTCGTTAGGCCACGCCCGCCGGATACTTCGCGCAGTGGAGTGATGTTGGTGACCACCCCGTTCGTTTCCACGATGATGCTGAGGTACACCGTGCCCTGGATGCCCATCTCGCGCTCCAGCTCGGGATAGCGGAGGTTCTCCTTCAGGTAGGTCTTGAAGGCTTCCTCGCCGCCCGGGAACTGCGGCATCGGGTCGGTGAAGGTGTACCAGTCCTCTTGGACGGGTGGCTCAGGAACGGGCTCGACAGGGATGCCAGGGTCCGCGTCGCTTGGTTCGTACGCCTGAAAGTCCCAGGGCACCACGGCGTGATCTCGCAGATCTACGGCAATTGGCGGCACGGGGCGCGGTTCGATCCGCGTCATGCGCATCAGCGCGCGGCCCTGCTGCACTTTCAAAGGCGCGCCGTTGCGCAGTTCAGTGAACAGGTGCAAGGGGCTGAAAACGGTACCCCACGGCAACCACCCGCCGATCTCCGCAAAGGGAGAGGGGAGCGACGGGTCCACCCAATACTGCAACCGGTTCCGTGCAGGCATGATCAGCGATCCTTGGCGCAACCGGGTCCACTGCTGGCAGGTGCGGCCCAGCACAGTGCTGTGCGTATTGATCAGCGAGTCGGCCTTTTCCACATCGCGCGCAGTTCTCGAATGGGGGGGCACCGGACGCAGGAAACTGCTGACGCGGCCCACCATGGCAGTGCGCTCCCCGCCTTCGCTGCGCGCGTAGAGGGCCACATCCTCCTTGAGGTCGGCCAAGTAGGTGATCTGAATGGGCTCGCTGATGCCCTCCACGATGATGATGACCCGCGTGCTATCCTGCCATCCGGTCACTGAGCAGTCCATCCGTGCGCTGTCCTCCACGGCGAGTTCGAAACGGTAGATGCCGTTGAAGCTCAGTCGCGTTGCCTGTTGGCCCCTCCACGATTCACGATGCCGGTCATCGGTCACGTAGGTTCGCTCCTTCATCCGCTCACCACCCAAGGTCGCTGCCATCCAGAGTGGGAGCGCGACCGTGCCCTGTGCCCGGCCCGCTGTGCCTGTGCACACAAGCACGATCAGGAGCAGGGCCGCAGGTATCCGTTTTGCCATGACAGCGTTGCGCCGGGCTACTTGGTCGTTCCGCTTTCGAGCTTGTACCGGATCGGCAGGTTGTACTTCACCCGAACCGGCTTGCCGAGTTGCTTGCCGGGCGTCCAGTTGGGCATGCCGCGTACCACGCGCACCGCCTCCTCGTCGCAGCCAAAGCCGATGCCACGCATCACTTTCACGCCTGTGATCTTGCCATCGGCCTCCACCACGAAGGTGACAAAGACCACGCCCTCAACGCCTTCTTCCACCGCTTGCTCGGGGTACTTCAGGTTCTTGCCGATGTAGGCGAAGAGGGCTTCCTTGCCACCGGGGAACTCGGGCATCACCTCCGCGATGGTAAAAACCTCATCAGGACCTTGGGGCGAAGGAGGCTCCGGTATCGGTTCAACAGTAATGGTCTCTTCTCCCCGTACACGTTCCTCAACCCTTATCGGCTCAGGAGTGTTGCCGCCACCTTGGGCAAACAGGGCGGGCGAGGATAGTAGGGCAAGAAGTAAAAGGGGGTGGAAATAATTCATGGGGGGAAGTTCGAGTCCGGATATGCACGATCCAGAGCTAATTCATCGTATTGCCGTCACAGTGTGAACCGGATGGGCAGATTGTATCGCACCCGTACGGACTTACCACGTTGCGTGCCGGGCTTCCAAATTGGCATTTCGCGAACCACGCGCATGGCCTCTTCGTCGAACGCACCACCTATGCCGCGCAGCACACGCACTCCGGAAATACGGCCATCCATCTCTACTATGAATGTGATGTACACCGTGCCTTGAACGCCCTGTTCCCGGGCTTGATCGGGAAACTTGAGGTTCTTGGTCAAGTAGGTCATCAGGGCTTCCTTTCCGCCGGGGAATTCGGGCATCACCTCCACGATGTCGTAGATGGGCTCTTCTTGCTGCGCGTCGATGCGCACGGGCGCTTGTTCAACAGGCACGGCCACATCATCTTGCGCGAACACGTTAGTGGAAAGAAGGATGGCCAATACGGGCCAAGTTGAGCGGTATCGCACGGAAGGGAATTGGTTGGTGTTGTTGGTGCTCAATCCAGCTTGAACCGGATGGGCAGGTTGTACTGCACGCGTACGGGCTTGCCACCTTGTTTGCCGGGTGTCCATTGAGGCATTCCATTCACTAGGCGAACGGCTTCTTCGTCGCAACCGCCGCCAATGCCGCGGATCACTTTGGGGCTGGTGATGGTGCCATCGACTTGAATGGCGAACGTTACGTACACCGTGCCCTGTATCCCGCTCTCCTTGGCTAATTCGGGATACTTCAACTCTTTCTTGATGTACGCGAAAAGAGCCTTTTCCCCACCAGGGAACTGCGGCATTTCCTCAACACCCGTAAAGACCTCTTGCTGCGCTGGCTCCGACATCTGGACCTTCTCCTCCTTCGGCGCCAAAACGTCCTCTTGGGCAAAGACGGGCAAGGTGGTGAACAAGGCTACGAGAGGGAGGAGGTGCTGAAGGTTCATGGGGTTGAAGGTATTGCGAACGGGCACACCGGACCGAATAGGTGGATGAGCGTGACGGACGGTGGAGCTTGCCGCTGTGTGCTCTTCATGGGGCACCGCCATGGCAGGTATATGGAGCAACTGAACAGGGACTTTTTGTACGTGCCCGAACCTACGAGGCGAATGGCCGTACAACGGCGCCCACAGTTGGCCCACCAGCATGCCTTATGCCTTGAACATGAACCACATTGGCTTCTCCATACGCGTAGCTGCCGCGCTTCTGCTCGGTTGTGTGCAAGTTGGTATCGTGCATGCGCAGTCCGTTACCAATCCTGGGTTCGAGAGCGGGAGCACCGGGTGGGCCGGATGTCCGCTGGAACTGAATCCCGCCAATGTGTATGGTGGCCCCAATGCGAGCATGGTGGCAGAAGTGGACGGGCACAACGACCCGAACACCACGACGGATGACCGTGTGTTATGCCAGACCGTGTCAGGCTTTACCGTAGGCGCCGTTTATGCCCTGGAGTTCGATGCGGTACGCAGACAGACAGGCCCCACGCCAACGTCGGTCTCCGTGACCATCACCATAGACAACGTGCTCAATGCCGTGATAACGCGTACAGGTGGATGGAGCATGCAGCGCGAGCACTTCACCTTCACCGCCACGTCAACCTCTCATTCCCTGCTGATCACGCCGAATTTCACCGGTTCGCATGGCATGATACTGGACAACTTCGGTTATGTGTTGGTGAGCCCGTTGCCGGTCGAGCTGTTGTACTTCGACGCCCGGCCCGAAGGACAGGAAGTGATCTTGGATTGGGCCACGGCCACCGAACATGCGAATGCCGGCTTCACCATTGAACGAAGCCAGGACCTGCATGTATGGGAGGACCTGGTGCAATACCCGGGAAGTGGCAGTAGCCAGAGCGTGATCGTTTATCAAGCCAGGGACCCACGCCCATTACCCGGAACCTCCTACTACCGGCTGAGGCAGGTGGACTTCGATGGTACCGCGACGCTCTCTGATGTGCGCGCCGTGGAATGGAAGGGGGGATCAAGTATCGTTATCTGGCCCAATCCGGCCCGATCAGTGTTGCACGTGCATACGGATGGACCGGTGCAGGTGCAGGTGTTCAATGCCATGGGGCAGGAGGTGCAGGTTCCCCAACAGCGAACGGACCTTGGCGCGCTGCTCTCCATCGAGCATTTGCCTTCCGGTCCCTACTACATCCGGCCGCTGGGTCCCATGGGTGGCGTTGTGCCGTTCATCAGGGACTGATCATCGCGCCAGGCGCGGTCTTACTTGGTCATTTGGGAATGTGTGGCGGTCTTCTGGCCGCACGGCGGTCGTTCCTCAGGCTCCTTCCGCACCGGCATGCACGGACCGCGTTGAATTGCCTGATGGCATAGAGCGAAGTGTGAGCACAGCCGGTATCATCCCCGCACGATACGCTTGGCCTCAGGTCCGCAGTTGCACAGCAGGTCGATGATGCTGAGGCGGGATACGAAGCCATGCCGGTCGGCGAAGACCTGCGGGTAGGAGGGGCCGGCTAGCACCTCGGGCGGCAGCGGCCTTTTCGGGTGGAAGGAAGTGCGGAGGTCGAGTAGCTCTCCATTAACTTCAACATAGGTCTCGCTCACTTCCACCTCGGTCGTCAGTCCCAGCCAATTCAAGCACAGGCGCAGGGTGGCCAGGTCAAGATCGATAAGGCGCTGGTGTGGCGCGGTGATCACGTTCTCGATGGCTTCGATGTAGTGGATGCCCCAGGGTGTTTTCCCGTAGGCGCTGCGGATGGCGTGCGCGTGCTGCTGCGGCCAGGACTCCACGGTACTGAGGCCCACGCTGTGCATCGGCATCTTGGTGCCATGATCATGTGCCACCTGCACGCTGAGGTCCTGCACGCCGTTGGGTCCCACGATGCGGGTGCGGGTGCGGTAGCTCTGGCGCACATAGTGCTCGCCCACGTCGATGATGACCTTCGGATGCTTCGCCAGCAGACGGTAGTGTTCCACGCTGCCGAAGTAGAAGGCGGATAGTACAGGGACCATGAGGCGCCAAAGGTCGTGCGCTACCTTCGAACCACATTCACCGGACATGCGCTACCATTTCCCGCTACTTGCCGCCGTGGTGCTCTGGTCGTGCGGCGGCACCGATACACCCACCAAGGACAACGGTGCCACTGCCGACGACCTGAACGGCACCGGCGTGTACACAGACTGGCCCGGCTACTACGACGGCACTCTGCCTTGTGCCGACTGCGAGGGCATTGCCACACAACTGTGGGTGCGCAGTGATAGCACCTTCATCCTGCGCCAGCGTTACCTGGGCAAGGACAGCCTGGCCTTCGGCACCATTGGCCAATGGCATGTGGTGAACGGGTTGATGACCATCGGCTACACCGGCGACAAGCCTGACTTCTGGCAGGTGGCGAAGGGCGGTATCCAACTGGTGGACGAGATGGGCACACCCGCCGAGAGCAAATTGAACTACACACTGGAGAAACTGTCCGACGAGATCTATGACCAGGTCCCGCGGATGCGCCTGATGGGCACCTTTACGTACATGGCCGATGCCAAGAGCTTCAAGCCATGCGGCTCGTTGTTCACGTGGCCGTGCGCCGGTGGCCTTGATCTGGGCGCTGAGGAGGGCGAGCTGATCGGTTCCATGGACGGCGCCGAACTGGAGCGTGCCTATCTCAACGCCGTGGGCACGGGCGGCAAGCCGTGGACCATTGAGGCGGAATGTTCGCTGGAGCAGGGACCGGCCATGGAAGGCGACGGCACCGAGGAGTATCTGCTCATCCACCGCGTGATCGGTGCGGTGGACGCGTGCCCCTGAAACGAGACGCGGGCCGCACCTTTCGGCACGGCCCGCGCTTTCCCCTCCAAGCTTACGCTTATCGGGTACCCACCTTGGTGACGGTCTTCTTCTCGTACACGTAGACGAAGTTACCGTCGGTGCTCATGCTCGTAATGGCGCCCGTGCGGGCCTTGAACTGCTTGAAGGTGCAATCATCCAGATCGAAGCAGGCGATGTCGGCGCCCTCGGTCTTCAGGATCATGCGGTCGCCCTCGTAGTCCTCCAGATCGCTCTTCTTGTACTTGCCCATGGCCACGGGCTCGCCGGTCTTGGAGCTGAAGGTGCTCACGCCCTTGTCGCCGATCACCACCACCATGTCCTTGTACACCATGATCTGGTCGGCATTGCCTACACCGCCCTTGGCTACAGGTACCACGTACTTCTCTGCGCCGGTGGCAATGTCCATGCTGTAGAGCTCCTTGCCGCTGCACACCACGAACTTGTCCTCCACGATCACAGCGTTGGTGATGCCCTTGCGGAAGCGCTCGCTCTCCCAGGCCAGGCTGCCATCCTTGGTGTTGAAGGCCTGGATGCCGTTGGGCTTCACGTTGGGTCGCCACACGCGCCATTCCTCGGTGATGCGCCAGCCGCCCTGTCCATCGGGCTCACGCTTGTAGATGTAGGCCTGGCATTCCACGTTGCCACCGATCTGCAGCAGCACCTTGTCGCCCACCACGTACATGTTAGGGATGGCGCGCGCCTCTTTGATCTCGGGGCTGGTCCACAGCAGTTTGCCACTGTTCTTGTCGTACTTCTTCACGTACTGGCTCTTCTTGCTGCTCATGTCCAGCACGTACAGGTCGTCGCCCACGATAACGGGATCGGCCACGGCATGGTACACACCGAACTTCTTGGCCCCGGCCGGTTTGCCCACCAGGCCCTCCGGCGTAAAGTCGAAGGCGGCGGAGTAAATGTTGGCTCCCGTATTGAGGTCGTACACCTGCATACCGTTCATGCGCAGGAACACCTTGTTGTCCGTAACGTCCAGTTCATAGAGGAACTCGCCGGTGATCACCTTGCGCTCGGCGCGGCCGATGTAGGTGTTCTCCCAAATGATGTTGCCGTTGGTGAGGTCGATCTTCACGATCTGGTTCTTGAAGCCCGTGAAGAGCGCGCCCAGGTTGCTCGGAACGAAGTTCACCATGATCAGCTTGCTGTCCGAGGTGATCACGTACTGGCCCACCACACCTTTGAACTTGTCGGTGCTCCAGCGCTCTTCACCGGTGCGCGCCAGGATCCACACCAGGCGTTCCTTCAGCGAAATGGCGAAACCGTCCAGTTCGGGGATGTACACCACGTTCTCGTCGGTCACGTTCTGGTAGCGGTCGGTGGTCCACAACAGGCGGCCATCGGAGAGGTCGAGGCAGGCGATCTGGTCCTTGCCCATTTTGCGGTCGAAGAGGAAGAGCACGTTGCTCTCCCAGAAGGGGACCAGTTCGTCCACCTTGTTCAGTTTGGGTGTCAGGTCCTTGAACTTGCCGGTCCAGCGCACGCCGCCGGTCTTGTTGTTGAATACGGTGATCTCCTTGTCGCTGGCTGCGTAGCTGTAGCCGCGTTCCTCGGTACCGGTGCCGGTGTGCTCGATCTTGTGTTCGAGCTTTGTTTCAAAGATGGTGGGCATTTCCTCCTGGGCGAAGAGCCCGGCGGAAGCCAGCATCAGTGCGGATGTGAACAGGTGTTTCATGTGTGGGTATTGGGTTGCTTAGCGTGGTATGGCGTTCAGGTCGAACGTGTGTTCTATGCGGTACTGGCGGCCCTTTGGCATCTTGAAGGGCATCTCCAGTTGATGGACCAGGTCCTTGAAGCGGTTCTGCGAGCGTTGGTCGTTCGCCTCTGCGCTCACCACGAACACGCTGCTGATGTCGCCTTTTTCGCGGAAGCTCACCTGGATCACAAAGCGGCCGGTCAGGTTCTCTTTCTGAACGGCGGCGTAGAGCGCACCATCAGGCTGCATGGCCGCGTCCAATGCCGCTGCCGCGCGGGCCATGATGGTCTCCTTGTCCTCCAGCAGTTCCTTCTTCTGGGCGTGCGCGGCCAGGCCGGTGATCAACAGGATGAGGGTGAGCAGCTTTTTCATGGGGCGTAGGTCCATTCGATCAGTCGGCTACCGAACGTCATCAACATGCGTTTGCCATCGGGCAGCAGGGCGAAGCCCACGCGGGCATCGCTCCATTTCTCGGCGCCGTTCTGTTTGTTCTTGAACAGGCGCTCATCGATCACGAAGCGGCCCACCATGGACATGGCGCCGTGCTCGTAGATGTGTACTTCCAGGTAGCGTCCTTTCTGGCTGCCAATGGCGATCAGCCGGTTGGCGGCATCGCCACAGAAAGTGGGTTCATACAGGGCATGCGAGGGATAGGAGGAGCGGCCCATCTCACCGGTGGTCGCGTCCGCCACATCGAGGTAGCTGAGCGTTACGTCCGGATTGGCGCTCTTGTGGGCACGCGGCTTGGCATGTATCCACAGCTCTTTGCCATCGCTGCCATAGGCAAGGCGGAACACCTTGTCGAACAACTCGTTCACGGGAAAGAGAAGCTTGCCTGTGTTGAGGTCTTTGACCAGTACGATCTGTCCCACCTTCAGCGCGGCCTTTATGGCCTTCTTGTCGTTGCGCACCGAAGGGATCTGCGCCAGTTCATCCTCGTTGGGGTTGTAGGCAATGGCGATACGGGTGCCATCGGGGGAAAGGGCCAGCGCGCTGCCGTTCCGTTCGAGGCCCTTCACTTGCTGTTGCTTTCCGGTGGCCAGGTCCGTGGTGCGCACGCCATCGCCGTCAATGCTGTACAGGGTAAGTTCATCGGCAGAGATCGCTGCTGCGTAGGCCTGCACCTCGTTCACCACCAGCTTGCCCGAAGCGAGGTCCAGCACCGCGAACCGTCGGGCATTGTCCTTGCCGTTGGAGGTGTAGGCGAGGTATTCGATCTCCTCCAGAAGCACATAGTTGCCGCGTACACTGTGGTAGGCGCGGGCACCCACCTTCCAATCGCCGATGTCGATGCTTCGCTGAACGCTCAGGTCGTTCGCATCCAGGATCAGCAGGGGAGAGCTCTTGGTGGCTGAGACCGCGAGGGTGCGGCCATCCGGTGAGCGATCCACCCAGGAGTGTACGTGGTCCAAGGGAAGCCCGAGGGACTCGGCGCTCAGCATACGGTAGTGCTGCCCATCATCCTGCCCGCAGGTGGCCAGCGTGAGCAAGCCCGCGGCCGCCGTGACGATCAGCGCGGGAAAGGAGAGGCGGTTAAGCCCTTGGTCGGGTGCGTGGGTGGACACCGTTGAAGGTTTCGGCAAAGCTTCCCCGTGTTACGAGGTCGCTTCATCCGTTACCTACCGTGTTCCACTACGGTGATCACCGTAATTGCTTGAAAAGGGTGGCTTAGAGGGTGTAGTGGACGCCCACATCGACGCTAACGCTGTACAACCGGCCCGATACCGGTGTGTCGGTGATCAGCAGCGCACCATACCGCACCTTGGGCCTGAAATGCCAGTGCCAGTTGGCGCCGGGGTGCAACGCAAGGCCGGTGCTGAAATAGGGGATGAGGTTGAAGGTGGCGAAGTCCTGGGGCAGGTCGTACTTCTCGGTCTCTTGGCGGCCATCGGGATAGTTGCTGACCGTGGTTCCGCGCGCTGAGAGCAGGAAGGCAGGGGCAATGCCCAAGGTGGACGAGGAGCGCCAGCGGCCATTCCCGAGCTCCATGGCCAACCCCAGGGGGATCTCCAGGTAGTGGAAGCTGTCGTTCAAGGTCCAGGTGGCGGGGAGTGCATCACCAGTATTGTAGACGAAACCGCGTCGCGGGTCAATTTGGTCGCCGAAGGTCAGGTCAGTAAGGTCGAACGACGAGGTCCAGCCGAACTGCACGTAGCCGATGCCGCCTTCCAGCGTGAACCTGTCCGAGAGCCGATAACCTACCTGCAGGCTTGCGCTGGATACGAGGATCGGTGTTTCCAGCTCGTTCCGTTGTGTGATGATCGTGGTGGCCAACTGCGAATTGTCCGTGTTCACCAAGCTCCTGTATGAGACACCCGCACCCAAGGCGGCGCCTAATGTCCACTTGCCTGCACCATCTTGAGCCTGTGAGAAATGGGCAACAAGTGAAAGAGCCAGGACCAGGATCAGGGCACGCGTTGATGCGATGGACATGGTGGATCGGGAACTATGGGACCTTGAACGCTCAGGGTCACACGTATGGTATCCTGCACGGTCTACTTCCCGATACAGAACCTCCCGAAAATACTGCCCAGTAGATCATCCGTGGTGATCCGCCCGGTGATCTCGCCCAAATGGTGTTGTGCGCGGCGCAGGTCGATGGCGAGCAGTTCGCCGCTGATGCCCAGGTCGATGGCCTTTTTGGCATCCAGCAACGAAGTGCGTGCCTTCTTCAGTGCGTCCACATGGCGGGCATTGGTCACCACAATGTCGCCGGGACCTGATCGCATCTCGTGCACATGATTGAGGAAAGCCTGTTGCAGCGCGCTGAGGCCGGTGCCGCTGCGTGCTGAAATGGACAAGGTCTCCTTGCTGGCCCGGGCTTCGGGCACATCGCACTTGTTCAGAACGGGAATGATGCGCGGCCCATCGCCGATCTTCTTGCGCAGCATGGCCGCCTCGGTCCGCAGGGCGCCTTCGGCCACCACAGAGGCATCGCCCAACAGCACCACGATGCTGGCCTCGGCGGCCTTCTTGTAGCTGCGCTCGATGCCCAGCTTCTCTACCGTGTCCTCGGTGCGCCGTATGCCCGCCGTATCGATGAACCGGAACAGCACGCCCTCGATGGTCATGGTCTCTTCCACGGTATCGCGCGTGGTGCCGGGGATATCGCTCACAATGGCGCGGTCATCCTTTAGCAACGCGTTCAGCAGGGTGCTCTTGCCGCTATTGGGCGCGCCCACAATGGCCACGGGGATGCCCTGTTTGATGGCATTGCCATAGCGGAAGCTGTCTATCAGTTCGGTGCTCAGGTCCACCAAGCGGTCAAGCAGGGCCTGCAGTTCAATGCGCTGCGCGAACTGCACGTCCTCCTCGCTGAAGTCGAGCTCCAGTTCGATCAGTGCGGCAAAGTCGATCAGTTGCTGGCGCAGCTCCTCGATGCGTGCCCCGAAACCACCGCGCAGTTGTTGCAGGGCCAGTCGGTGCTGTGCCGCGCTCTGGCTGGCGATCAGGTCGGCCACGGCCTCGGCCTGGCTCAGGTCCATCTTCCTGTTCAGGAAGGCGCGTTGGGTGAACTCGCCGGGCTGTGCCAATCGCGCACCCGCATCCAGCATGGCCTGCAATAGCCGCTGTTGGATGTACACCGAACCGTGCACGCTCACCTCCACCACATCCTCGCCGGTGTAGCTATTGGGGCCTTTGAACACGGTGAGCACCGCTTCATCCACCTGGCCGTCAAGATCGATCACGGGCATGAAGTAGGCCCTGCGCGGCAAGGGCTCCAGCGGCAGCGAGGGCGCGATACGTCCCGCCACTTCCAAGGCCCGCGCCCCACTGAGGCGCAGCACGGCAATGGCGCCCGCGCCCGGCGGTGTGCTGATGGCTGCTATGGTATCGCGCTCGTACATGCCGATCCAAGGACCGTTCGTTGGTCAGGTGGGCCGCAAAGATCCGGATCTTTGTACCCCGTCCGACATCACGCCCATGCATAGTACCGCCAAAGCCCAATACGATGCCCTTACCTACCCACGCGTGCTCGTTGTCGGCGGTGGTTTCGCCGGGCTCGAAGTGGTGCGGGGACTGGCCGGTAAACCCTACAAGGTGCTCCTGCTCGACAAGCAGAACCACCACTGTTTCCAACCGCTGCTCTACCAAGTGGCCACGGCCAGTCTGGGTGCCGACAGCATCGGGCATCCCTTCCGGCGCACCATCGGACCCATGCCCAACGTGGCCTTCCGCATGGCCGAAGTGGAACGCATTGTGCCGGAGGCCAAGCGCGTGGTGACCAACGTCGGCGATTTCGAGTACGACATCCTGATCCTGGCGCTGGGCAGCACCACCAACTTCTTCGGCAACCGGGCCATGGCCGAGCACGCCATGCAGCTCAAGAGCATCAGCCAGGCGCTGGATATCCGCAGCGATTTCCTGCAGGAGTTCGAGCGCGCCATGGTGATGAAGCACGAGGACGACCTGCGCCGCTGCCTGAACTTCGTGGTCGTGGGTGCGGGGCCCACCGGCGTGGAGTTGTCCGGTGCATTGGCCGAGATCCGCCGTACAGTGCTGAAGCACGAATACCGGGAGATGGACAGCGAGCTGATGCGTATCGTGCTTATCGACAGCAACGACAGGGTCCTCAAGAACTTCACCGAGCATTCCAGCGCATTGGCCCTGAAATACCTGCAGGACCTTGGCGTGGAGGTGATGCTCGGCAAACGCGTGGTGAACGGCGACGACGACAGCATCACGTTGAACGATGGCAGCAGATTGGACACCAACACCGTGATCTGGGCCGCTGGTGTAAAGGGCATGCTGATACCGGGGTTGGAAGCGGGCGTGAACGAACGTGCCAGCCGCTACACCGTGGACCGCACCAATGCCATCAACGGTTTCCCGGACATCTTCGCACTGGGCGACAACGCCCTCATGGCGGAAGGAGAGACCTGGCCCAACGGGCATCCACAGGTGGCCACCGTGGCGATCCAGCAGGGCAGGCACCTGGTGAAGAACCTGTTGCGCAGCGTGGAAGGGAAGGAGCCGCTCCCGTTCACCTACCGCAACAAGGGCAGTATGGCCGTTATCGGTCGTCGCCGGGCCGTGGTGGAGATCGGCGATCGGGCCTTTGGCGGAGTGATCGCATGGCTGCTGTGGATGTTCGTGCACGTGGTGCAGTTGGTCAGCTTCCGCAACCGCATGATGGTACTGTTCAACTGGGGATGGAAATACCTCAGCTGGAAGAACACCATTCGCCTGATCGTGCGGCCCTATGTGCGCCGGGGAGCCAACCTGTCGAGGCCCTTCGTGGCGCAGGAGTGACGAATGGGCCGCTGGTCGCGTCTACCTTCGCCGGCCTTTTGGCCACCGCGCATGGACCGCCGCCTGCTCATTCTGTTCGTCACCATCTTCATCGACCTGATGGGCTTCGGCATATTCGTGCCGGTGGTGCCCATCTATGCGCGGGAGCTGAACGCAAGTGAGGCCTTGGTGGGCGATACCGGCGCGCTGTTCAGCCTGATGATGTTCATTTTCACGCCGTTCTGGGGCACGCTCAGCGATCGTTTCGGGCGCAGGCCGGTGATCCTCATTGCGCTGGCCATCTCGGCCGTGAGCTACGTGATGTTCGCGCATGCCACCACCATCACCGTGCTCATCATCAGCCGCATGCTCACGGGCGTGGGCTCGGGCAACATCACGGCGGCACAGGCCTACATCACGGACATCACACCACCCGAGGGCAGGGCCAAGGCCATGGGGCTCATCGGTGCGGCCTTCGGACTGGGCTTCATTTTCGGTCCGCCGCTGGGCAGCTTCGTGTTCGACCGGCTGGGTGTGGAATGGGTGGGTTACGTGGCCGCCATCATGTGCGTGCTCAACCTTGTGGCCGTGTGGGTCTTCCTGCCTGAATCGCTCAAGGACAAGGTCACTGACCGCAAGATCCGCATCAAACCGGTCACCAGTGCCATCAAGGCCTTGAAGGAACCCCGCTTCCGCGACCTCTTCATCATCAGCTTCATCTACATCACCGCCTTCAGCATGATGCAGATGACCATCGCCATGTATTGGTACGATGACTATGCCCTCAACAAGACCCAGATCGGCAACATGTTCGCTATCGTGGGATTGGGCTCGGCCATCGTGCAGGGCACCATGGTGGGCTGGCTGCAGCGCACCTTCGGCGAGAAGAACCTGATGATCTACGGGGCGCTCATGGTGGCCATCGGGTTGGGCATGATCGGTTTCATCCCGGTGGAACACTTCCTGCCGCTGAGCATCGTATCCATCGCCTTGCTCTCCCTGGGCAATGGAAGCCTGAGCCCCACGCTTTTGTCCCAACTGAGCCGCAATGCCGAGCAGCAGGAGCAGGGTGAGGTGCTGGGCATGAACCAGAGCTTCGGGTCCCTGGCGCGCATCGTGGGCCCTGCGCTGGGTGGCCGATTGTACGAGTACGACCATTCGCTGCCCTACCTCGTTTCCGGCGTTATCATGCTCGGCGGACTGTATTACGTGAACGGCTACTTGAAGGCTGCGGCGAAGGCCCGTGCCGTGATCCAGCCGTAGCGGTTACTTTAGCGGCCCGAAACACCGCAGCAGACCGATCATGAGCGTACTCGTCAACAAGAACAGCAAGGTCATCGTACAAGGATTCACCGGTAGCGAAGGCACGTTCCACGCTACGCAGATGATCGAGTACGGCACCAACGTCGTGGGCGGTGTGACCCCCGGCAAAGGCGGCCAGAAACACCTGGACAAGCCCGTTTTCGAGACCGTTAGCGATGCGGTGAG
>CAZQFG010000060.1:0-15061 GCA_964592515.1 uncultured Chryseobacterium sp.
ATCCGCGAGCAGATCAAGATCGCTGCGGGCATCCCCATCAGCGGCCTCAACTACGAGCCCACACGACACAGCATCCAGTGCCGCATCAACGCGGAGGACCCCTTCAACAACTTCCGTCCCACGCCGGGCAAGATCACCAGCTACCACAGCCCCGGCGGCCATGGTGTGCGGGTGGATACCCACGTGTACGCGGGCTACACCATTCCGCCGAACTACGACAGCATGATCGGCAAGCTGATCGTGAGCGCGCAAACGCGGGAGGAGGCCATCACCAAGATGGAGCGTGCGCTGAGCGAGTACGTGATCGAAGGGGTGCACACCACCATCCCCTTCCACCTGCAGCTCATGCAGAACGAGAAGTTCCGCGCCGGCGACTTCACCACGAAGTTCCTGGAGGACTTCGAGATCAAGAAGCCCTGACGGTCACGACCCCCTAAAGGTCCTCCACATGTTCGTGCAGGAGCCCTTCGGGCGTTGGGCGGAAGATGACGCCCTTGTGCAAGTTGCGCTCGCGGAGGAAGCGCAGGGCCTCGTCGCTGCTGTTCACCTGAACGATATGGCGCTTGGCGTACCAGAGCACCTGCGGTTCGGGAGCCGGGCCTTCGAAGAAGACCACTTCATGACCGCGCGCCTCGCGCCCCATGGCCTCACCCAGATCGCGTTCCAGGGCGTAGCGGCCACCATCGAAGCCGGGCATTGGGTTGGTGCGGTAGAAATACAGTACACCGGCCACACAGGTCGCCGCCAGCAGGGCATAGGCCGATCGTGCGGGCAGTTGGTCCAGTAGCAGTCCCCCAAGCCCGCACAGCAGCAATCCGCCCTTCAGCGCCGCGAAATCGTGCTCGGCATAGGGGAGCAGCACGGCATGGTCCAACAGCACGGGCAGGCCGGTGAGCACAACGAAGAGCAACAGACCTCGGTCAGGACTCTGCGTTGTGCCGTTCCGCTTCAACTTTTTCCGGATCAAAAGTCCCAGCAGCAACAGGATCACTGGCAGGTAACTGATGCGGTAGTTCAAGAGCACCAGATCGCGCAAGGACCCAAGGAGGTCAACGTCCTTGCCCGTGGTGCCACGCACCTCGAAGCGCGAAACGAAATAGCCCAACAAGGCATCCAAGTCCACGAGCCGGGTGTAGCGCCAAAGGGTGAGGCCGAGCGCTGCCGCCGTGGCCAGCATGACAACAGCAGGCACCCGTAGCCAGCGTCGATCGCGATCACGTTTTGCCAGCCACAGGGCCAAGGCGCCACTGGCCGCACCCGCGAACACGCCCAGCCAGCTGGTGTACACCGCGAGGAAGAGCGTGAGGCCGAAGAGCGCCAAGCGTGGCCCATCGGTGGGTTCGCGACGATGGAAGTACACCATGGCCGCAAGCACGTGCAGGGCCCAGGTGTTCTGCACGAAGATGTCGCCCATGTACGCGTTGCTGTGGAACCAGAGCGGGGCGGGCATGAAGAGGTAGAGCACGGCCGCGAAGAGCGGGGCCCGCGAACCCTTGGTGGCGAACTGGTGCAACGCGCCGTAGAGGCACAGCGCGGTGACAAGGTGGAAGAACACATTGAACAGCTCGAGCCCCAGCGCATTGGGTGGTGTGCCCGTGAGCACGAAGAGCGCGTACGGCAGGTCGAAGGCCAGCGGAGGATGCGAGAAGTAGTAGAGCGCCAGGGCCTGTGCGTTGGCATCGTACTGCGCGGGCGGCAACAGGGGCTTGGCCTCGTTCACGAACACGCCGGTGGGGGCGCCGGCATGTGCGGCCACGCCATCGGTCCACCAGTTGTGCAGGGTGATCAGCGTGATGGCCGTGCAGAACTCGTGGTGCGCGCTCAGCGGCCTGTTCAGCAGTGGCGCGCGTAGCAGCACGCTGAGCCCGAAGGCGGCAAGGAGCACGAACAGTGCGCGACGATGCATCGGGGCGAACTTACGCCGTGCGGGCGGCTAGCTTTGGCACCGATGGCCCTCGGACCCTATTTCCGCAAGCGCTGGTGGGAACCAGTGGTGCTGATCGTGGCCGCGTTCGTGCTGTTCTGGCCCGCGCTGGGCATTGGCCTGCTCAGCGATGACCACGTGGCCGTGTGGCGCACCGGCGTGCTGGGGCAGCCGTGGCGCACGGGCTTCTTCCGTCCGTTATCCGACCTCAGCATTGCGTGGGGCCATGCGCTCCACGGACCTGGGGCCTTGGGCTTCCACGTGTTCAATGTGGCGGTGCACGGAGTGAATGTTTGGCTGGTGCTGCTGCTGGCCCGCCAATGGTTGTCGGCCTTGCATGGTCCGGTGGTGGCGTGGATGGCCGCACTGCTCTTCCTCGTGTACCCTTTCCACATTGAATCGGTGATCTGGGTGGTGGGGCGCGAATCGGCGTTGGCCACGTTTTTCAGCCTGGTGGCGCTGGTGGTGCTGGCATCGGGTTGGCCTGAAAGGCGACGCGCCTGGGTTTCCGCTGGTGCCTTCCTGCTGGGCACGTTGTGTTACGAGAGCGCACTGTTGCTGCCCGTGCTCCTGTTCCCCTTGGTGGCCGCGCGGCGCCCGGTGGCTTGGCCGAGGTTCGGCAAGTGGGCCCTGGCATGGGGTACAGCCTTGGTGGTGCACATCGTGGTGCGCCCCTGGAAGGCCGATGTGGCCGAAGGCAGTTACGGTGCCGGGTTCTTCGCCCATGGTCCGTGGAACTACGTGCTGAACATCCCCAAGGTGGCCGGTCGCTTGTTCCTTCCACCTTCCGCCGATCCGGGCGATCAACTCGGGCGGTTCGCGCTGTTGCTCGCCACTGCGTTGGTGGTCACCATCGCCTGGGGTCGTCGCTCACGGCGCAGTCCGGGCAGCATGGAACCCGTGGAGGCCCTGCTCTGGTCGTTGGCCGTTACCTGTCTGCTCGCCGTGCTGGGCGGTGTGAGCACGCGCACCATGGAGAGCGATCGGTTCCTCTACATGCCTTCGGTGTTCCTGGCCTTGTTGATCGCCTTCGCGGTGGTGCAGTTCAGGAACACGGTGGTGCGCTACGTGGTCTTCGTTGCTGTCATCGCCACTTCGGTGCACTTGCTCTGGAAGGGTCAACATGCGTGGCAGGAAGCATCACGCTTGTCCGAAAAGGTCATCGCCGAACTACCCGCCAAACCACCCAACGGTCGACTGTTCGTGCACGATCTACCGGACCATGTGAACGGCGCGTTCGTGTTCCGCAATGGCTTCGCCGAGGCGTTGTTGCTGGCGGGCAGGGATACGGCCGGGATGGTGCTTGTCCGTGGTCCGCAGGCCGTGGAGCTTGGCCCCGAGGACCTGCTTTGGTCGCCCGGGAACGAGCGGCAATAGTTCGCGCTGAACGTTCTTCCGTGCGCATGGGCGCTGCCATTGCACAGTGACTTTCGGTTGGCTATTGGAAGAGGCGCGAAGGCGCAAATGGCCGATATTGCAACACCTGACGCACCAATGGCGTTGGGCATACAAGGCCCAATTGTGCACCATGCGTCAGACCCTTTCGCTTCTCCTGCTGCTCCTGTTCCACCTGTCCGCAACTGCGCAGGAAAGGGATGAACGCACCCTGCTGTGGCGCATCAGCGGCAACGGGCTGAAGCAACCGTCGTACCTGTACGGCACCATGCACGTGAGCGCGCGTGTGGCCTTCAACCTCACGGACTCCTTCTTCGTGGCCTTGGACCGCAGTCAGGTGGTGGCCACCGAGCTCGACCCGGACACCTGGCTCGCCGAAATGCTCACCTCGGACCTGTACCGCCTGGCCGAAGGATTGGAACGCCCGGGTTCCAGTGGCGACCTGTACCGCGAGCTGTTCCGGTCCGATGCGCTTGACCGCGAGAGCCTGTATGCCGCATGCACCCGCCGTCCCGATCTGGTGGACCACTTGATGTTCCGCAACGAAGAGGCGGACCTGGACTACGCGGAATCCACCTTTTTGGACATGTTCCTCTACCAGGCCGCGCGCAAGCTGGGCAAACAGACCATCGGACTGGAGCGCATGGACGACGTGGTGTCGTTGAGCCTGATGGCGAACATGAGCGAGGACGACGACGAGGACCCGGCAGAGGAGGAGCGTCGACGCATTGCGGCCGAGCGCATGCGCAAGGACGGACGCAGCATGTGGCAGCGCATGGAAGAGGCGTATCGGCAGCACGACCTGGCGGCGATCGACACGCTCTTCGACATGCAGAGCAACAGCCGGTACAGGCACTTCTTCATTGATGAGCGCAACCGCAACATGGTGGAGGCCATGGAGGCCATGATGGCCACGAAGACCGTGTTCTCGGGGATCGGGGCCATGCACCTGCCCGGCCCCAACGGCATGATCGAACTGTTCCGGGCGCGCGGTTACACGGTATCGCCGGTGCTGTCCAAGTCCAGTTCGCGCTCCACGGCGCGCAAGCAACGCATCGATGACATGTACCTGCCGCCCGCGGTGCGCACATGGTGGAGCAGCGATTCGCTGATGACCATGGACCTGCCCGGTGTGGCGCACGAAGTGCCCGAAAGCCTGGAGCCCTGGCTCGGCACCCTGTGTACCGATCAGGTGAACGGCACCTTCTTCTCCGTCAGCCGCATACCCACGGGTGCCGAAGTGCTGGGCCGCGATGCCCGCAGCATCATGGCACGGATAGACAGCGCGCTCTTCGAGGTGATCCCCGGCCGTACCATCAGCCACAAGGAAGTGGTGGACCCTTCAGGTCATCCGGCGCACGTGGTCACGGCCACCTCGGTGCGCGGCGAGCGCATGAACTACCGCATCCTCGTGGCGCCATCGGAGGTGATCGTGGTGCGTTCGGTGTGCCGCGATGAAGCGCGCGTGGTGAAGGATACGGACCGGATGATGGCCTCTTTCCGCTTGGTGAAACGCAATGGCAGCAGTGGTGCCGAGGGGCTGGTGGAGCTGCCGGGCTGCAGTGTGCGCATGCCTGCGGGTACTTCCGTGCGCACCTCCAAGCCCACGCTGGCGCTGTCCTTCGGCGCGGTGCCGTTCCGCCATGTGGAAGCGCACGGCCTCGATGCGGGTGGTCGTCTGTACCAATTGCGCAGTGGGGCGTACAACGATGTGCTCTACCTGGAGAGCGACACGTTCGAGCTGGGCCGTTTCCGCGAGAGCCTGGCCGAGGCCCTGAAGACCACAGCGTTGCCCTTTGAGGCCGAGGTGCCCAGCGGGCTGCCTGCGCTCTCCGCGAGCTTTGTGCGGGCCGGTGGCGATACGCTGCATGCCTTGTGGCTGGTGCGTGGCGCGCATTACTACGAACTGGTCAGCACAGCGCCCGCTCCTGCGGCACGGCGCTTCTTCGGATCGTTCACCCTGCGCGACCTGCCATTTTCCAACGAAGGCACGGTGTTCAGCGACCCGCGCGTGGCCTATCGTGTAACGGCCGATAACGTGGCCGCGACCTACGGGGAGGCGTTCCAAAAGGTGAAGCGCACCAGCATGTACAGGCCGGTGAAGAAGGACGAGCCCGATCCGTACGGCACGGAACGGTACAACGACATGCTTGTATCGCGCGATGCGCCGGAGGCCGTGCGCGTGGAGCTGTTGGTGCACCACCTGTACTACTCGGTGAAGGACATGAACACGTATTGGGACCTGCGTGTGCGTGATCTGCTGGACCGCAACGGCACCACGGAAAGGCATCGTCGCGTGTTCGAACACCAAGGCCTTCAGGCGTGCGATGTCATGCTGACCGACAGCACCACACGACGCGCCATCATGGTGCGCATGGTATTGAAGGAAGGTGCGCGGCACACGCTGCTCACAACGGTGGATACGGTGCTTGGTCCCAGTAAATGGCAGCAATTGGTGTTCGACTCGTTCCTGCCTGCCGACACCGTGTTCCGCCTGCCGGTGCTGGACAGCAAGGCCGCGCTGTACCTCGGTGATCGCTCCAGTGAGGAGAAGAAGGTGAAAGACCGGGCCAAGGAGTCGCTCAGTGTGATCATTTTCAGGGACCCCGATGCGGTTGTGCTGATGGAACACCTGGAAAGCACGGCTTTCCGCAAGGGGGAGCTGAAGGATCGTGCGGCCATGTTGCGCGAATGCGGCGCGGTAAAGAACGAACGGATGCTCCCGTTCCTGGAGCGGGCGTACATGGCGGCTGGGGATACCGCTCAACTGCAGATCGCGGTGCTGCGCGCGCTTTCCGGCCAACGCACCAAGGAAGCGGCGGACCTGTTCGCACGGCTCATCTATGTGGAGACCCCACTGGTGAAGGATGAGAACGAGATGCGCAACGTGTTCGGGCCGTGGTTCGATACGCTCGCGGTGGCCGCAACGCTGTTCCCACGGGTGCTCGACCTTGCACGCTTCCCGGAGTACCGCATGCCGGTGTACAACCTGTTGGCCGCCTGTGTGGGCGAGGGGTTGGTGAAGCCGTCCGTGTATGAGGGCGAAGTGCCCATTCTGGTCACCGAGGCCACCATCGAACTGAAGCGCGCCCTCAGCCAGAACAAGCGTTCCACAGGGACCAACGATAGCTATACGTCCGAGGGGGCCATGCTGCCCTACGTGCCGCGCCGCAACCAGAACCGCGTGTTGGAACGCAATGTGAACAAGGAGCCCGCACCGGACAACGACCTGTTGCTACCCGGCAGTCCGTTGGTGCTGTCCTTCGCGCGGATCCTGCTGCCCTTCCACGCCACCCGGCCAGAGGTGCAGGGCTGGTTCAACAAGGTGCTGGCGTGCAGCAACGATCGTCTCGTGATCGAAGCGGCCGGTCTGCTGCAACGCGCGGGCCGTCAGGTGGACAGATCCGTTTTTGCGAAGTACCAATCGCGGGACAACACGCGGTACTGGACACAGGTACGCTTGAAGCACATTGGTGCACCGGCGTTGTTGGACAGTACCGCCAGTGACACGTTGGCCCTGGCCCGCGCATTCCTGTTCGCCAACCGGTACATGGAGGACGGCGATAGTATCCGCTTCATGGAGAAACGCATGGTGAACGGTAAGCTTGGCCCCACGCACATGTACTTCTTCGCGCTGAAGAGCAAGGATGCCAAGAAGGACGAGTGGCGCATGGGCTACACGGCCTGGGTGCCGAAGCAAGGTGGTGCGCTGTTGGAAGGGCGGTTCTTCTTCAACTGGGATTACAACGCACAACCATTAAGCGTGAACCGGATGCGTGTGGACGATCGTGTGAAGACCGTGCGCTTCATGGGGCGCAAGCGCTACCGTTCAGAGGATCGTCGCTATGATTAAGCTTGGAGCGGCTGGCGCGTAGGGTCCTGTTCACTGCTGCGCACCAGTCACCTGCCGATCGCCGTAGCTTGGTATCGTGAAGCACGCGTTGACCCTGCTGTTCATCGGTTCCGCCGTGTGGTTAGCCGCGCAACCGGTGATCGGCGAGCATGCGGTGGCCACGGCCGGCACGGTATATGGCTATCATGATGTGCCGTGGGTGAAGGTCCCGCTGCAAGGTGGCGAGAACGCCAAATGGGACCTGAGCGGGCTGCCGAACGGCTCGCTGGTGGCCTACCGATGGACCACCACGGACATTGCTCCTGGCGCGGGTGCCTTTCCGGCGAACGCACTGGTGTTGCAAGTTCCCGGCGAGCCTGCGGCCTACTACCAACGCGGCGACACCGCCCTGTACTGGCTGGGCACCTGGACCGAAAGTGCCTTGGTGCGGTTCGATCCGCCGCTGGCCATTTTGGACCTGCCCTGTGGCCTCTACACAACATGGCGCGACACGGGTCTTGCCGTGGTGACCGGCGCGGGCCGGATCGACATGCGGGTGACCACGATCACGGCGCGCGCCGATGCCTGGGGCACCTTGGTGATGCCCTATGGTGTGGTGAAGGACGTGCTGCGTGTGCGCCATGAACTGCGTGTGACCCCGCGCAATGACCCCGACGACGTGCTGTTGAGCGAGGTACGCCTGGCCTGGTACGCGGACCGCACGCCGATGCCGCTGCTGGTGGTCACTGAACGCACCGGATGGGAGCCCGCGCACACCCTGCGTTGGTTGGACGGATCGTGGCAGGACGACCCTGCGAGCATCTTCCGCCCGATCGCGCTGCGCGCCTTTCCGGACCCTTGCGATGATGTCACCTACATCGACCTGCCCGCCTCAAAGCCTGATCGCACGGTGCTGCAGTTGGTGGACGGCAGTGGTCAGGTGCGCAAGCAATGGCCGGTGGAGTTCAACGCCCCCCAGACCCGCCGCCTGACCCTTGAAATGAACGACGTGCCCAGCGGCCACTACACACTGACGTGGATCGGCACCGACGGTACCATTGGGAATGCGCGGCTGCAAAAGCGGTGATCGTCCCAGGGTTCGCACCTCACGGTCTTGCCCTGCCCTGATGGCCATGATCGGCACGCGATCGGCTTGGTCCGGCAACATGGGGCGTTTCCTGTATGTGCTCGCGATCATGGTCCATGCCTTTGCCGTGTTCGGCCAGGTGACCCAGCCTCCGGTGATCTACAACGGGCATGCCTATCCGGTAGTGCTCATCGGCGACCAATGGTGGTTCGCGGAGAACCTGCGTACGGAACGCTACCGCAACGGCGACACCATCCCCTCACTGCCGCAGGCCAAGGACTGGCGCAACACGCGGACGGGTTCGCAGGCCGTGTATCGGAGCGATACCGCCATGCTGGCCGTGCATGGCCGACTTTACAACTGGTACGCGGTCACCGATCCGCGGGGCATTTGTCCCCAAGGCTGGCGCGTTCCTTCAGCAGCCGATTGGGAGGCATTGGCCCTTGCCTTGGGCGGTGACAGCATCGCTGGTGGGGCGCTCAAGGACACCCTTCACTGGAAGGGGCCCAACACGGGGGCCACCAACGCCAGCGGCTTCAACGGACGACCGGGCGGGGCCCGCTCCAACCATGGTGAGTACCTGTTCGAAGGGGCCTACGGATACTACTGGAGCTCCACCCCGGATGGGCCGGACAAGGCGGTGTTCCGCTTCCTGGGTACTTACAACGCTGACCTGTATCGGAACAGCAGTGAACCGCAGGACGGGTTCTCGTGCCGGTGCGTGAGGGTGGAGTGAGGTGATCCCTCAGGTTCCGGATATTCCATGGATGCGCTTCAGCTCAAGTACATCCAGCAGGTCCTTTGGACGCCCGCTCTTCACCTTGCTGTTGATGAGATCGTCGAGGGCGAGGACACGATACCGGGCAACCGGAACGCCATTGATCTCACCGAACACGCAGCGTTCCCAAGCCTCATCGAACGCACAGCCGGGGTTGAACCTTGTGATCAGTTCGATCTCCTGCTCGGGCGAGATCTTGATGGTGATGTTCTGCTCGGCATCCAAGACCTTCTTGGGCAGGTCCTCCACGGCATACCCGAGCGCATTCAGCACGGCGAGCAGTTTGTCGAAGTTCGTCCTGGAAGGCTCTATCCATAGGTCCACATCGGCCGAATGGCGTTTGTAGCCGTGGTGGTTCACCGCTGCCCCACCGACCAGGATGATCCGCAGGCCGAGCTCTTGGGCCTTGGCCAGGAATGCGTTCACTTCAGCCTCGAACCGCATGCTTGACCTTCCGGATGATGAAGTTGCCCCTGGCCTCTCCACGCTCGTGCTCTTCTGGCGGATCCCGCTCGATGTCGCGCAGGTAGCTCTTCAGGCGCTCCCAAGGCGGCAAGGCCAGGAACTCCCGCTCACGCCGAGCGTTGCTCTCCTCCTTGGTCTCGAAGCGGATCTCTGACTTATCGCGGGGCTTGTGCATGGCGCTTGGCTCCAGCGAATTTAGCGCGAACCCTCAGGGATCCAGCCCCACGATCTTGCCGTCCTTCATTACCCACACCTTGGTCCCGTGCATCTTGGCCATGCGGCGGGCTTCCTTGGCGGCACGCTTCAGCGCACGCGTGATCGTGGCGAAGTAGTCGTCCGCTTCGGTCTTTTGCTTGGCCTTGCTCATGGGTGGCGGTTGATCAAGATCGGTGTTGCTCCGGAGTTCTCATACATGGCCCATTGGTCGGCCAGCGGCTTATAGGACTGCTCAAAATTACGCAGACCACGGTCAAAGCGTCGGCGCACATCCACATCCGGGACATGGTGTCCACCCTGCTTCACACGATGCGCAACACGCTTCACTGCCAATTCCGGGGTTTCCAGACGCAGGAAGATGATCTCGATGTAGTAGCCGTGTTCCTTTAAGCACTTCAACCGATCCACGTAGGTGTGTCCGCTCAGGGTGCTTTCCAAAGCGAAGGACTCCTTCTCAGCCGAAAGCCGATCCAGCTCCTGGAGGAGTAAACGCCCAGCCGCTCGTGCCGCACGTTCCGGCTTCAGTGGCGAAAGACCGGCCGCGATCGAATCGGCATTGACGAAGTTCTCGATACCCGCGTCCTGAAGCAGGTAGTTACGTGCGAACGTGGTCTTCCCCGCCCCATTCGGACCGGCGATGATGATGCAACGGGGCTGGGGCTTGGCGCGCTTGGCCATGCACCAAAACTAGGCGCTCACCCATGTCGCGCAGCCCTATCCCATCAAGGTCACCTCACCCACCTCACTGACCATCACGTTCCGACCCTCCCCATCGATCGCCACCGCCACACCATTGTAGAACGGCTCCAAGTACTGGAAGCGATGCGCATGGATGGGCTGTCCCGAGCGGTCGATATGGCACCAGCCATGCTGGTCCAACGCAACGGCGAATCCCTTGTGGAACACATGAACGAAGCGAAAGGACTCCGGGTACAGCCTGCTTCCGTCCTTGCGAATATGGAAGGCCTCGCCTGCTTTTTGCACACAAATGATCCCATCCCGGGCATCTCCGGCGTATTGCCAGCGCTGCGCGTACATTGCCCGCCCTGACCGATCGATGTGGTGATATCCATCCGATGACCTTACAGCGCAGCAATTCTCTTGGAAATTGCCGCACCACGCGTAGCGCTCAGGATAGCACGCATCGCCGTTAAGGTCGATGTGGAACCAACCTGTCTTGTCCTTGACCGCTGCACGATCACAATAGAAGCCATAGGCCTTGTGGTAGCGCGCTTTGTACAAGGGACAACCTTCTGCATCAATGTGATACCAACCGGAAGCATCCTTTACAGGTGCCACGCCAGGAGCATGGAAGGACATAACGGCAGCGAAACGCTCGCTCCAGATCGGCTTCCCTCCATGGAGGAAATGCGAAGCGTCGAAGGAGGGTTTGATCTCTTGCCAGTTCATGCTCGTACTGTTTTGATGATCGCCTGCTTGCCGTGATGGGCAAGACCTTGGACCCGGAATCCGGAGCTTTCCAGCAGTTGTTGGTACTCCTGCACGGAACGTTCCCTACTACCGCAGATGGCCAGCATGTTCAACGATAGCAGATGTCCACCGTCACCGAGCAGTGACAGGTCGTTCTCGATGAGGAAAAGGGCTCCCCCTGGAGGTAGAGCGGAGTGACAATTCCGAAGTATTTGCAACGCCTGAGCATCATCCCAATCATGGATCACCCTGCTCAATAGCAAGGCATCTGAACCAGATGGAACCGCAACGAAGAAGTCTCCTTGAATGAAAGGAACGTCCCGTGTGCTGGGCGTGCGGTGGTCTTGGATGTCGAAGATGCTAATGGACACGCCAGGATATCTGGTTCGCAAGGCATCGGCCAGCGCCCCGTTGCCACCGCCAACATCCATGACCGAACTGTGCTGGCCCAACGCCAAGACCTCACCTATCCCTGCGTAATCCTGCTGCGCATAGGAGAACATGGCCTTGTGATACTCACGGGCTCTTTCGGGATGCACATCCAAGTACCGGAAGAACGGGGCCCCGAACAACTTGGGAAATGCGGCTTGGCCAGAGCGGATGCTCATGTCCAGATGCTGCCAGGTGTCCATGTGCTCCTCGCCCCACATGAGGCAGGCGTGCTTCACACTTTGGGGGTGATCCGCACAGAGCCTCGCAGCTTCGGGAGAGAGGGACAATCCGTGGTCGTGCTCCTCCAAAAACCCGTCGTGGACAAGTGCCATGACAAGGTGCCTCATTGCGCTCACGTCGGATCCTGTTGTTCGTGCAAGGCCGTTGACGCTCACTGAACCTGAAGCGATGTGCTCGAACAGGTCGAGCTTGCACGCTGCCCGCAGTGCGAGGTAGCGCCAGTATCCGGTGAAAAGGTTTTCCAATCGCTCAGCCATTGACCAGACGGTGTTTGAGTTCTTCTATCTGGACATCGGCAATGCCGCAATTGCTGAGGTAGCCCGCTACGCCTCCTTCCTGCTCGACGATATCGAGTACGACCTGCAGGTTGTGGGCATAGGTATCCGACTCGCTTGCGAGATAGTCGGTGAGGACCACGTCCAGGTCAGCACCAGAAAGCAGGTGGAGCAAGCTGCATACGATGCCGGTCCTGTCCTTCCCGGCATGGCAATGGATCACAACTCCGCCGCCTTCGGGCACCGAGCATAGCGCGTCCACGATCGCTTTGACGCTCTGCCGGCACCCCAACGCAAAGAAGCGATACGCGATCTCCTGATTACCGCCATGCTGGTATAAAGGCTCCTTGAACCAATCGGGCTGGGCCCAGGGGTCGAAGGGTGCATGTACATAGCGGACCATGCCCAGCACATCCTCGGGATACGGATGCTCTTCCAGTTCGCGTGGCGCCCGCAGGTCGATCACGGTGTGGATGGCATTCTGTTGCAGCAACTCCCAAAGCCGGTCAGGCTCCATGAGCGCAGGTAGACTGCTCCGCAGCAGGTTCGGCCAACGGATCAACGGGGAGTGGGTGCCCACGGCCCTGAGGTTCCAATAGCGGTCCCGCTCGTACATACGCTCCAGGACACGACGTACTTCCTCCAACCCGGGATACTCCAACTCCGAGAGTGTGGCATAGAACATATCGAGCAGTGCCCGCTTCTTCCCATCCATATCGGGCAGGTACATGGAACCGTTCAGCGCATAGATGCGCTTTCGCCGATCCTTGTCCGTGATGTTCACCAGCAGGTTGCGGGGAAGGAATTGGTAGCGATCGCCGTTCGCCTGTATGTTCATGAGTTGCACGAGACAGTGCAGCGCGATCTGGTGGAAGTACAAGGCTCTGTACCCATCACTTCGGCGATGGAACGTGGACAGGTTGTCGAACTCGTAAACGAACTTCTGCACGAGCTCCTCTATCGAATGGCGGCGATAGCCGGTCTTCTGCAAGCGCGGCAACTCGTGCAAGATGGTCCCGCTTCGGTCGAACAAGATGGCCTCCTGCAGGCGTTCGTCCGGTATTGCCGACCCGGCCAGATCGCGCCCAAAGCTGGCGAGGTCCCGGTGTAGGGCCATTTCCAGTTTGATGTGCATCCCATTGAACCACGCGACCACTTTTCCGCGCATGGCAACGGGCATCACATGGTCCGGACGGGTGGGGAGACGGTCCAATAACCCGATCAAGTCATCTTCCCGAAAATGGGGGCTCACGAGCAATCCCAGGTCGATATCCGAATTCGGGGTGGCATCGCCCCGTGCAAAGGATCCGTAGAGGATGGCGGCATCCAAGCCGTCCATGCCGGTGATGGTTTGTTGGATCTCCTTGATGATCTGGTGCTGCTTCATACTTCGAGGTGTTGCGTGATCCGTTCCAGTAGTTCGTTCATGGACCGCTCGTCGGAGCAGTCCCCCTTGATCATGGTGGTGCGGGGAAGCTTCCCCCAGAGGACATCGACTTCCCCGGCTTGTATCAGCGCATCCGTGCGCCGGGCCAGCTCGAAGGCATCTGCTGGTGGTGCGGGATAAGGGACATCCCAGATGCGTGCATTCAACCTCGCCAAACAAACGTCCAATGACGTGGTCAGCAGCACCACAAGCACCGGTTCATCCAAAGCCACCAGCCGCTCTGCGAGCAGGATGCCCGTCTCGCCAGGGCCCGTGGCTTCGATGAGTTGGCGCCTACCACTGACCACCGCACGGATGAAGCTGTCCTTGGCCGAACGCTCAGCCTCCATGGACCCATCACCGAGCTGCCTGCGAAAAGCGTCTATGGAGAGCAGCTCAAATGCAGGGAACCGGAGCAGTATCCGTTCGACCAGATGGCTCTTGCCTGCACCGAGATTACCGAAAAGAAGCACTTTCAGCATGGCTTCCGCATGTTGCATGTGCGACAAAGCGGGTGATCACGGTAGTCCCGCATCAGGCCTTGATATGCCTCATCGGCCACCACCTCGGCAAGGCTCCGTTCGTTCACATTGCCGAATTCGCCCAAGGACCTCCGCAGGTCGTCGGGCGCACAGCAGGGCGATATGTCGCCCGTGGCGGACACCCAAAGCTCCTTGCCGAGGAAGGGGCACACGTGATCATGGGGAACCGCATGGCCGTTCTTGGGCAGCAAGGGAGTGATGTTCTCCAGCACGATCCGTGTTCCATCTGGTCTCGGATGTTCCGCAGCAGCAGCAACGGCCAACTCCACGATGGTGTTCCAGCGCTCAATGGCCGCTGCCGATGACTTAAAGCTCAAGTGCTGTATCTCCTCGAAATGGGCCCAGAGGTGATGCCCTTTCACGCGATCCACACCCAGCCTTGCCGCCAGCTCGATGATGGCCGGCAGCTCATGCATGTTGTTCTGCATGAAGGTGAGTTGGAAGGTCACCCGGCAGTAATGGCCGCTCTCCGCATGATGTGCATCGCGCACCCGGATGAAGCGCTCCACGTTCGAGACCGCCTGCTCGAATTTCAGGCCCTTCATCACGGCTTCCGCCGTTTCCTTGGTCGCACCGTTCCACGAGATCTTCACATCCGAAGTGACCGGTACGATACGCTCCGCCCAATCCTCCACAGAGCGCTTCGGAAAGGTGCCATTGGTGGTCAGGTTCACCTTCATGCCAAGGTCCCTGGCCAACTCCAGCAGCTCATCCATATGCCGGTAAAGCAGGGGTTCGCCCATGGTGGACGGGATGATCTCCCGTACCCCCATCGCAGCAGCCTGTTCCATCACCTTCCGGACCATGTCGAAGGGCATGCGCCGCCGCTTCACGCCCGTACGCTCGTACAGGCGCTGCATGAAATCGCTGAAATCGCTGTGCTCCTCGCACATGGTGCAGCCCAGGTTGCAATCTTCCGGATTGGTATCCAGGGTGATCCGCCAGAACGTGCTCATGATCTGCTGATGAGGTTGGTGTAGATGCCTTCGAGTGTCTTGCAGTGCTGCTCTATGTCCGG
>CAZQFG010000061.1:0-14994 GCA_964592515.1 uncultured Chryseobacterium sp.
GAGGACCTGGGCACGGGCACGCTGGCCTCGTACCAACGCAATCTGCTGCAAGCCCCCGGCACGGCGGTGGACACCCTGTACATCGAAGTGCGCAACGGCGACGACCGTCCACTGGCCATTACCGAACTGACCGTGCTGCAACGCCAACGAACGCTACTGGCGCCCTTGAGCACCGGCCAGACCTACACGCTGACCACCGGTGATGCCGGAGCACAGCCCCCCCGGTTCGACATGGCCTACTTCAGCGACAGCCTGCCCCCGATCGTGGCCACGCTGGAACTACCCGCATTGATCCGCACCGCGCCCGATGCCCCCGCAGAAGAACCCTTCGACCTGTCGAGCGCCTGGGTGTGGATCGCGATGGTGGTGGTGGGTGGGCTCTCCGCGTTCGCAGCGGTAAAGGCGTTGCGCCAAGGAACGGGCGGTTGACCCGGTTCGCAATGTGGGAGCGGAAGGCTTGTGGGCATTATCCAATTCCTTTGCACCATGTCCGCTCCCTTGATCCTCATCACCGGCGCCACCAGCGGTTTCGGTGAAGCCACCGCCCGCCGTTTCGCTGCCGAAGGTTGGCGCGTCATCATCACTGGTCGCCGCAAGGAACGGCTGGATGTGCTGCAACGCGAGCTCGAAGGCCTGCACGGCACCATGGACGCGCACGACCGCGTGCACTGCCTGCACTTCGATGTGCGCGACCACGATGCGGTGGTGCATGCGATGGCCTCCCTGCCCAAGGAATGGCAGGCCATTGATGTACTGTTGAACAACGCTGGCCTGGCCGCTGGCCTCGATCCCATACAGGACGGCCGCCTGGACGACTGGGAGCGCATGCTGGACACCAACGTGAAGGGCCTGCTGTACGTGAGCCGCGCGGTGATCCCCGGCATGATCGCACGGGGCCGGGGCCACATCATCAACATCGGCAGCACGGCCGGCAAGGAGGTGTACCCCAAGGGCAACGTGTATTGCGCCAGCAAGCACGCGGTGGATGCACTGAGCAAAGGCATGCGGCAGGACCTGTTGCCCCACGGCATCAAGGTGACGCAGATCTGTCCGGGGCTTGCAGAAACGGAGTTCAGCGTGGTGCGCTTCCACGGCGATGAGCAAAAGGCCAGGGCACCCTACCAGGGCCTGACCCCGCTGAAGGGCGAGGACATTGCCAACCTGGTCTGGTTCGCTGCAACGTTACCCGCGCATGTTTGCATCAACGACCTGGTGGTAACACCCACCGCACAGGCCAGCAGCATGGTGGTACACCGGAACACCTGATCTACCTTCGGTGGCATGAACACCAACTGGGCCAAGATCCTCCTCTTCAGTCTGCTCAGCTTCGCGCTGGGCGTTATCCTCTGTATGCTCATGTGTGGCCGCTGCGGGGGTGGCATGTGCGGCGGCAAGGCCGGCTGCCACAAAGAAGCAGCATGCGGGCACGGAAACATGGGTAGCTGCGCACACAGCGGCATGGGCAGTTGCGGGCATGGGGCACAGGGCATGGGTGCCTGCTGCAAGGGCGGAGCACACGGCAAGGAAGGCCACCACGGCGAAGGCCCGGCGCACGGCATCGTGAAAGCACTGGAGGCCGCCGATTTCCAGGGCGACACCACCATTGCCATCGACGGCGGCACCGTGAACGTGAAGCGGAGCGGCAACCGCACCGAAGTGCGCGTGATGATGCAGGACAGCGTGACCAGTTCGTCCCACTAAGGCGGGTCGGCCTTCACTCAGGTTCAACAACACACGTGTTCCGCAGTGCCGTGCACCGGCCGGTTACATTTGCTGCCCTTAATTCATCCCATGCCCAAGTTCCTCAAATGGCTGCTGATCATCCTCGCAGCCCTGTTCGTGATCGGCTTCTTCGGATTCCGTTACATGAAGACCCAGACCAAGAAGGCCAGCCCCGAAGAGGTGGTCACCTTCCACGTGGGTGACCTGAGCCTGGAGGTGGACTACAGCCGCCCCAGCAAGAAAGGCCGCGCGATCTTTGGTGGACTGGTGCCCTACGGCAAGGTGTGGCGCACGGGGGCCAATGAGGCCACCACCGTCACCATCAACAAGGACATGCGGTTCGGGAATACCGCGGTGAAGGCGGGCAAGTACACCCTGTGGAGCATCCCCGGTGCCGATGAATGGTCGGTGATCCTGAACAGCAAGATGTACGGCTGGGGCGTGAACTTCGACGGCGAGGCCCAGCGCGACCCCTTGGCCGATGTGGCCGAAGTGAAAGTGCCCGTGCGGCACATCCTTGTGCCCATGGAGCAATTCACCATTGCCGTGGAAGGCAACCCCGCCGAGCTCACCCTCACCTGGGACGATGTGCAAGTGGGCGTGCCCGTTGCCACCCAATAGACGATCCCTAAACCCAACGATCAGAGGGACGTCCTGAACGGATGTCCCTCTTTTCATTCATCCCGATCGTCGCATTCCCCTCCGCGCTCTTCGCGCCTCTGCGGTGAACCCGCATTCCCCTCTGCGCTCCTTAGCGCTCTCCGCGCATCTGCGCTGAACCCGCATTCCTCTCTGCGCTCATTAGCGTTCTCCGCGCATCTGCGCTGAACCCGCATTCCCCTCTGCGCTCCTTTGCGCTCTTCGCGCCTTTGCGGTGAAATTGCATTCCTCTCTGCGCTCCTTAGCGTTCTTCGCGCCTCTGCGGTGAACCCGCATTCCCCTCTGCGCTCCTTTGCGCTCTTCGCGCCTCTGCGGTGAACCCGCATTCACCCCTCCGCCCCTACCTTTGCCACATGCAATTCACCGCCGCGCAGATCGCTGAACTCCTCCACGGAGAAGTGGACGGCGACCCGCAGGTGCTGGTGAACGACCTGGCCAAGATCGAAGAGGCCCGCAGTGGCACGCTCACCTTCCTGGCCAACCCCAAGTACACCGAGCACATCTACACCACGAAGGCCACCATCGCCATCGTGGAGAAGGGCTTCGAGGCGCACCGGCCCATCCCCAAGAGCCTTACGCTGATCCGCGTGGCCGACCCGCGCATGGCCTTCACGCAACTACTGGAGCGCAACTACCAGCTGCAGTACGAGAAGAAGGGCATTGAACAACCGAGCTTCGTGAGCCCCTCGGCCAAGCTGGGCAAGGGCGTGTACATCGGCGCCTTCAGCTACATCAGCGAAGGCGTGGTGCTGGAGGATGGCGTGAAGGTCTTCCCCAACACCTTCATCGGCGAACGCGTGGTGGTGGGCAAAGGCACCCGCATCCATGCCGGCGTGAAGATCTACCACCAATCCGTGATCGGCGCGCAATGCGTGATCCACAGCGGTGCCGTGATCGGAGCCGACGGCTTCGGTTTCGTGCCCAACGCCGAAGGCGTGTACGAGAAGATGCCGCAGGTGGGCAACGTGATCCTGGAAGACCAGGTGGAAGTGGGTGCCAACACCACCATCGACCGCGCCACCATCGGGCACACCATCATCCGCCAGGGCACCAAACTGGACAACCTGATCCAGGTGGGCCACAACGCCGAGATCGGCAAGCACAACGTGGTCGTGTCGCAAACGGGCATCGCGGGCAGCACCAAAGTGGGCGACCACAACCAGATCGGCGGACAGGTGGGCATTGCCGGACACCTGCACATCGGCGACCATGTGCGCATTGCGGCGCAGAGCGGCATTGGCAGCAACCTGCCGGACAACTCCATGGTGCAGGGCTCGCCCGCCTTCGCCAAGGGCCTGTACGACCGCAGCTCGGTGATCTTCCGCCGCCTGCCCGACCTGCAGAAGCGCGTGGACCAGCTGGAGAAAGAGCTGGCCGCCCTGAAGGCCCGGCACCAAGGCTGACGAAGGTCCTATACGGGTACGCGGCGTCATCCTACCTTCGCCGGGCAAGCACGGCGCCCCAACGGAACAGGTGCCGCACTTGCTGAAATGCCTGCGCCGGGCTACGGCGTACACTGCATGAGCGAGAACCAGCACACCCTCCGCGCACCCATCACCCTCGAAGGCGTGGGCCTGCACAGCGGCGTCCCTGTGAAACTGACCCTGAACCCCGCCCCCGTGGGCCACGGCTACAAGTTCCAGCGCGTGGACCTGCCGGACCAGCCCATTATTGAGGCCGATGCCGACCTGGTGGTAAGCACCGCGCGCGGCACCACCCTGGGGAAGGGCGATGTTGTGGTGAACACCACCGAGCACGTGCTCAGCGCCCTGTACGCACTGAACGTGGACAACTGCCTGCTGCAGCTCACGGGTCCCGAAGTGCCCATCATGAACGGCAGCGCACTGCCCTTTGTAGAGGCCATTGAGGCCGTGGGACTGGAAGAGCAGGACGCACCCCGCAACTGGTACGTGCTGAAGGAGCCCCTCTGGTTCGAGACGCAGGAGCGCGGCACCGAAATGCTGGGTGTGCCCACGCCCGGCGGCGAGTTCCGCGTTACGGTGATGGTGGACTACAACAGCCCCGTGCTCGGCACCCAGCACGCCAGCATGTACCGCGCCGAGGAATTCAAGGCCGAGATCGCGCCCTGCCGCACCTTCGTGTTCCTGCGCGAACTGGAGCAACTGGCCAAGGCCGGTCTGATCAAGGGCGGCGACCTCGACAACGCCATTGTGCTGGAGGACCGCGAAGGCACCACGCAAGAGGACCTCAAGGCACTGGCCGAAGCGCTGGGCCGTCCGTACCAGGAAGTGGAGATCCGCCGCAACGGGGTGCTCAACACCACCGACCTCAAGTTCTTCAACGAACCCGCGCGCCACAAGCTCCTCGACATCGTGGGCGACCTCGCGCTTGTGGGCCGCCCCATCAAAGGCCACATCCTCGCCGCACGTCCGGGCCATTTCGGCAACACCAGCTTCGCCAAGCGCATCAAGGAAAAGATCCGCGAGGAGGAGAAGAACCCCGTGGCGCATCTGGACCTGAACAAGGAGCCCCTCTTCGACATCCAGCAGATCGAGAAGATGCTGCCGCACCGCTACCCCTTCCTGTTGGTGGACAAGGTGATGCACATGGACAAGAACAGCATCATCGGCGTGAAGAACGTGACCATGAACGAGCCGCACTTCACCGGCCACTTCCCCGGCAATCCGGTGATGCCCGGTGTGCTGCAGGTGGAGGCCATGGCGCAGGTGGGCGGCATCTTCGCCCTGAGCCAGGTGCCCGACCCCGAGAACTACACCACCTACTTCCTGAAGACCGACGGCATCCGTTACCGGCGCAAGGTGATCCCCGGTGATACGCTGGTGTTCCACCTGGAACTGCTCACGCCCATCCGCCGCGGACTGGTGCACATGGCCGGCAAAGGCTACGTGGGCGGACAGCTCGCCGTGGAGGCCGAGATGATGGCACAGATCGTGAAGGACAAGGCACCTGCCAAGACCACCGCAACGGCCACCGCCTGACACCCTGCCCCGATGAGCATCTCCCCACTCGCCTACGTACACCCCGATGCCCGGATCGGCAAGGACGTGACCATTGAACCCTTCGCCACCATCTACGCCGATGTGGAGATCGGGGACGGCACCTGGATCGGCCCCAACGCCGTGCTGATGGACGGTGCACGCATCGGCAAGAAGTGCCGCATCTTCCCCGGTGCGGTGATCAGCGCCATACCGCAGGACCTGAAGTTCGCCGGCGAGCACACCACGGCCGAAGTGGGCGATGGCACCACCATCCGCGAGTGCGTCACCATCAACCGCGGCACCGCCGACCGACTGAAGACCGCCGTGGGGAGCAACTGCCTGCTGATGGCCTATGTACACCTGGCACACGACTGCATCCTGGGCAACAACATCGTGATCGCCAACAGCGTGAACCTGGCCGGCCACGTGACCATTGATGACTGGGCCATCCTCGAAGGCAATGTGGCCGTGCAGCAGTTCATCCACATCGGTGCGCACAGCTTCATTGCCGGCGCCTCGCTGGTGCGCAAGAACGTGCCCCCCTTCGTGAAGGCCGCACGCGAACCGCTGAGCTATGTGGGTGTGAACGTGGTGGGCCTCCGCCGCCGCGGGTTCGATGATGCCGCCGTGGCCCGCATCGAGGACATCTACCGCGAGATCTTCGTACGCAACAGCAACGTGGACCGCGCCGTGCAGAACGTGGAACAGACCCTGCCCCGCAGCCCCGAACGCGGCCAGATCCTCGACTTCATCCGCAACAGCCCGAAAGGGATCATGCGCGGATTGACGGAATAGAGGATGTGCCCATGTGCTCATGGAATACGCCTTCGAGCAAGGCCTGTGCAACTCGGCAACGAGCGCGCTTCGACCACATGCCAAATACCACCAACGCAGCCGAATGTCACGATACCCGTTGGTCCGGCCATGGGCACATGAGCACATGAGCTAATGGAGATCGTCCTCTCGAACATCGCCAAGCATTTCGGTCGCGAAGTGGTCTTCCAAGGCCTAACGCGCACTCTACCCAGCGGCAGCCGCACCGCCTTGCTTGGCGCGAACGGCAGTGGCAAAAGCACCCTGTTGCAAGTGATCGGTGGTGCGTTGACGCCCACCGCAGGCACCATCGCACACCAGCTGCAAGGCAGCGCGGTGCCCCAGGAACAGGTGTACCGCCATGTCAGCATCGCCGCGCCCTACCTCGGCCTGTATGAGGACCTCAGCCTGCGCGAAGTGATCGGCTTCCACGCGGGTTTCAAACCCCTGCGCCAAGGACTGAAGACCGCCGACGTGGCCCGCATCGCCTACCTGGACCATGCGCTGGACAAGCCCGTACTGCACTTCAGCAGCGGCATGAAGCAACGCCTGAAACTGGCGCTCGCCATCCTCAGCGACACGCCCCTGCTCCTTCTCGACGAGCCCGCCAGCAACCTCGATGCGGAGGCCATTGCGTGGTACCGCAGCCTGCTGCAACAACACATGGCCGGCCGCACGCTGGTGATCGCCAGCAACCGCCAGGCCGCCGAGCATGACCTGTGCACGGAAAGCGTAGAGATCGGGGAGTACAAGGGGAAATAGCGGATCGACGGGAATGGCGATGAACTGAATGCCTGCGGGGGGCTGCTCATCACACATCGCTCCCACACCCGAAAACCCTATTTTCGCGGCCCGAACATCTGAATCTCAGCATCATGGCCTCCACGTCCGACGTCAACATCGGTTCCTACATCCGCTTCAACGGCGAGATCTGCCAGATCATGGAATGGCAGCACCGCACGCCCGGGAACCTGCGCGCCTTCTACCAAGGCAAAATGCGCATCCTGCGCAACGGCAAGCTGAACGAGCACCGCTGGCGCAGTGGTGAGACCATGGAGGTGCTGCGCGTGGAAGTGCACGAACTGCAATACCTCTACCGCGAAGGCGACAACCTGGTGTGCATGGACCAGGAGACCTTCGAGCAGAAGTACGTGCCCGCTGAGCTCTTCGGCGATGCCATGCGCTTCATCAAGGAGGAAATGGTGGTACAAGTGGGCTTCGAGAGCGATACGCCCATCTTCGCCCGTCCGCCGAAAGTGGTGGAACTGGAAGTGACCTACACCGAGCACGCCGTGAAGGGCGATACCAGCAACAAGGTGATGAAGGCCGCCACCCTCGCGGGCGGTGCCGAGATCAGCGTGCCCAGCTTCGTGGAGATCGGTACCGTGGTTCGCGTGGACACCGAGACCGGCGAATACCTGGACCGCGTAAAGAAGTAGCGTCCACACGTTGTCTCGATCGAGACAGCGTCCGAGACCTGGATCGATACCGCAGGACCCCGCCCCCAGTACTGGGAGGCGGGGTCTGCATTTTCAGGGGCACCGGACCTGCGGCCACCGACCCGCACCCGACCTGCTGACATCCGTTGCGCAGCTACCTTTGGGCCACATCCCCAGCACGTGAAGCTCTCCCCTCCGCAGACCGCCGCCCAACTGGGCCAACTGATCAATGCCCAGGTAGTGGGCAACACCGAGCGCCTGGTCACCGGCCTCAACGAGATCAACCGCGTGGAAGAGGGCGACCTGGTGTTCGTGGACCACGAGAAGTACTACGACAAGGCCCTCAACAGCGCCGCCACCACCATCCTCATCAACAAGGCCGTGGAGCCGCCCGCCGGCAAGGCCCTGCTGATCAGCGACGACCCTTGCCGCGACTACAATGCGCTGATGCGTCGCTTCATGCCGCGCGCAGGCTGGGCCGAGACCGGCATCCACATCGGTGCAGGCAGCGAGGTACACCCCAGCGCCGTCATCGGCCCGCATGTCACCATCGGCAAGGACTGCATCATCCACCCCGGGGTGGTCATCTACGAGCACACCACCATCGGCGACCGTGTCACCATACACGCCAATACCGTGATCGGCGCCGACCCCTTCTACTACAAGAAGCGCCCCACCGGCTACGACAAGATGGCCCCCGGCGGCAGCGTTGTGATCGAGGACGACGTGGAGATCGGCGCGCTGTGCACCATTGACCGCGGCGTGAGCGCCGACACCCGCATCGGCCGCGGCTGCAAGCTGGACAACCACATCCAGGTGGGCCACGATACCCTCATCGGTCCCGGCTGCCTCATCGCCTCGCACGTGGGCATCAGCGGTGCCGTGGTGATCGAGGAGAACGTTACGCTTTGGGGCCAGGTGGGCGTGCCCAGCAAACTGCGCATCGGCAAGGGCGCCGTGGTGCTGGGTCAGAGCGGCCTCATCAACTCGCTCGAAGGCGGCCGCACCTACTTCGGCAGTCCGGCCGGCGAGTGGAAGGCCAAGATGCGCGAGATCGCCCTGCTGGGCCGCTTGCCCGAACTGTACAAGAAGCTGAAGGACTGAGCGCATGGCCCGCCTGGAGCGCATAGCGGAACGGCTCGAGCTGAAGGAATTCCAGCTCAAGGCCCTGCTGGACGTCACCAAGGCCATCAACAACAATGTGCCGCGCGAAGAGCTGCTGCGGCTCTACGAGCATATAGTCCGCGAAGAGCTCGGCATCACGCGCCTCATGCTCTTCGAGCGCACCGACCGCTGGGAACGCATCCTGGGCTTCGGCAGCGCGGGCGAAGTGGCCTTCGACGTGGAACAGGCCTTCGGCACCTTCACCGACATCCAGGTGATCGGCAGCGAGAGCGCCGGCAGCTTCGGTGCCTTCGATGTGGCGGTACCCGTTTACCACCGCGACCGTCCGCTCGCCTTCCTGCTCATCGGCGACATCGACGAGGAAGAGCAGCGCATGAGCCCCACGGTGAAGCACCTCAACTTCATCCAAACGCTCACCAACCTCATCGTGGTGGCGATGGAGAACCGGCGCCTGGCCGCCGAGGCCCTGCAACGCGCCCGCGACCTGCGCGACCTGGAGCTGGCCCGCCAGATGCAGCGCATGCTGGTGCCCGCCGAGCTGCCCGACAATGCGCACATCGCCGCCGCCGCCTGGTACCAGCCCCACAGTCAGGTGGGCGGCGACCACTACGACCTGATCGCGCTGGCCGATGGCAACTACGTGGCCTGCGTGGCCGACGTGAGCGGCAAAGGCATGGCCGCCGCCCTGCTCACCAGCAACTTCCAAGCGAACCTGCATGCCTCCGTGCGCCACGCCACAGACCTGGTGGACCTCGTGCACGAACTCAACGCCAAGGTGTGGGCCAACGCCCGGGGCGAGCGCTTCATCACCTGCTTCATCGGCCACATCGATCTGCAGGCCCGCCGCATCCGCTTCGTGAACGCCGGCCACAACGACCCTTTGCTGCACAGCAGTGCCGGCATCACGCCCTTGCACACCGGCAGCATCGCGCTCGGCATGATGCCCAAGCTTCCCTTCCTGCAAGTGGGCGAGGCCGACATTCCCGCTGGCAGCACCCTGCTCTGCTACACCGATGGCCTGGTGGAACAGGAGGACGCCCACGGCAACGACTTCGGAACCGAACGCCTGCACCAACTGCTACGCGACCTGCACACCGCCGCGCCCAAGGACATCAATGCCACCCTGCAAAGTGCCTACGAGGCCCACCGCAACGACCAGCCCTATCTGGACGATATCGCGGTGCTGACGTGCAGGTTGAAGTGAGGAGGACGAACGGACTAAACGGCAGCAGCCACTTCCTTTTGTATCGGGTTCTTCAGGTCCAGCAGCACAATGATGGCGGTGAAGGCCCAGAAGGGCACCGAGGCCTTGTCGGTATCCAGGAAGTTGTTGAGAGCGCCGTGCAGGTAGTAGGTCACCAGGCCCAGGTAGGTGGCGGCCAGCATGCGGCGGTCGGCGCCATCGGGCAGGCGGTAGTAGAGACGCAGGGCGGTCCAGGTGGTCACCACGATAAGGGCCAGCATCAGCAACATGCCGAACACGCCCTGCTCGCTGAGGGGGCCCAGGTATTCGCTGTGCGCATTGCCCTGCACCCCGAAGTTGGTGCTGATGATGGTGCGGTCCTCGCTGGCCTGGAAGGGCGCGTACTGGAACATGTAGGTGCCGGGGCCCCAGCCGAACACGGGCCGCTCCTGCCACATGCGCATGGCCGAGTTCCAGCGGTTGATGCGCTCCAGGTTGCTGGCATCGCTGCTGATGTTGGAGATGGAGCGCACGTGCTCGCCGAGGTCGTCCGATGATTCCTCGCGGTTGCGTTCCAGCGCGATGGTGATCTGGTCCTTGTTCACGTAGTAGAGGCCGCCGGTCACCAGCGCCATCACCATCAGTGCCCACACCGGTATGCGAAGCTTCAGCACCAGGAAGAGGGCCAGCGCACCCACCAGGCTGAGCCAGGCGGCGCGGGTGTAGGAGAAGATGAGGCCCGTGGTGAGCAGCGCCAGCATGAACACCGCCACCCCGCGCCGCGTGCGCGTGTAGCCAGGCAGGAAAAGGGCGGTAACGCCGAAGGGGATGAAGAAGGCGATAAGTGCACCGTAGCTGGTGTGGTCCTTGAAGAAGGGGCTCATGACCCAGTGCGCGGGATCGTGCGCAAAGTGGAACTGGGCGTGATGGATCACGGTGTAGGTGATCACAATGGCGAGGCCCGCGAGGTAGGCCCAGATGAAGCGGTGCCAGTTACGTTCATCCCGGAACAGGCGCGTGGCCAGGAAGAACATGGTGCTCACGAACCATAGCCGCGCGGTGAAGTACTTGAACGACACCATGGGCATGCTGCTCGGCACGATGCACACGAGCATCCACACCAACTGCGCCACGATGACCCACGTGATGGGATGCTTCCACACCCGCGGATCGATCACGTTGCGTTCCAGGGCCATCTTCAACAGGAAGAGGAGCATCAGCCCCACCAGCAGCGGTTCGGTGGGCAGCGCAATGCCGATGCCGCCCAGGTCCAGCTCCTCCAGGTTGATGGAGAGCGGTGTGGCGAAGGCGATGAAGAGCACCAGGCGGTCAACGGCGGCCACCATGGCCCACACCACCAGCAGCACGGCGGGCAGTGCGTTCAGCCAGTAGATCTCGTTGGCCACCAGCACGGCATTGAGCAG
Source organism: uncultured Chryseobacterium sp. (assembly GCA_964592515.1). GTDB lineage: Bacteria > Bacteroidota > Bacteroidia > Flavobacteriales_F > PHOS-HE28 > PHOS-HE28. The sequence continues at coordinate 11,327 of CAZQFG010000061.1, forward strand.
CACGAAGACCACGCACGTGGCGGCGATCCAGTGGGCTTTCAGCGCGTGCAACATGGGCGGGGCTCAGGCGCGCGTGCGGCGATCATCCCGCCACAGCAGCAGCACGAAACACAGGAACAGGGCCGAGAACGTGACCGACGAAACGATGACCCAGCGCACGGGGAACACCTTCTTATCGCTCACCTCGGGGTACACCACCACGTTGGTGTAGGTCAGTTCCTTGGTCACATCGTTCACCACCTTCTCGTACTCGGTGAGCAGGCGGTCGTAGTTGCTACGGAACAGGTTGCTGAGCTCGGTGAGCTGGCGGAACTCGCCGCCCTTCTCCTCCAGGTCGCGGATCATCTTCAGCACCGCGTCCTTCTGGGACTGCGACGTGGAGGTGCTCAACATGCGCACATAGCCCTTCGTGAGCTCCTTGGTCTGAGCATCGTAGTTCAAAAGGCCACTGGTGCGGCGCATCACATCCAACTTCGCTTCAATGGAATCGAGCTTGTGCCGCTCATGCACCAAAGCACGCTCCGCGATGCGCAGCACTTCAGATGACTTCTCGCGCTGCAGGCGACGGGCCAGCAGGTTCACCTGCTTCAACATGCCGTTCACCAGATCGCGGGCACGCAATGGGTTCTCGTCCACCACTTCGATCTGCACGCTCTCGAAGCGCGTCTTGGTGATGTCCACACGGTCGTTGAACTCGTTGTAGAGGGCGAAGTAGCCGCCATTCGCGGTAGTGTCCACCTCGTAGACCTTGGCCAGATCGAACTGCTTGATGAGGCTGTCGCGGATGCTGTTGCTCTCGAGCAGTTGCAGCAGCTGATCCGTGCGCGTCTCGATGCTGTAGCTATTCAGGTTCACCGGGTACACCGTGGCGGTGCTCATGTACCTCGGCTTGATGAAGGTGGGACCGCTGAAGATGGCCGACAGGGTGGCCGCCGTAATGCCTACCACCACGATCGTACGCCAGTTGCGTTGCAGAACGGGCAAAAAGCCATTGAAGTTCACCTCGCTGCTCATGCGTTGCGGATCTTTTTCACGTTCTCCTGTACCACGATCAGCAGCAGGGCCAACAACAGCGCCGCAATGCCGCTGATGGCCACCACCAGCCAGCGGATGGGATAGGCCTTCTTGTCGGCGGGTTGCGCGCGGTTCACCACGAACTTGTGTGGCAGGTCGCTCTCCAGGTCGGCCTGGGCCTGCTCTTGTTTCATCTTCAGCACGCTGAGGCGCTTGGTCTCGTTGAAGAGGCGGTCCTGCAGGGTCACGTACGCGCCACCGTACTGGGCCAGCACCTTGAACCGCTCCTCGAACTCCTTCACGGCGCGTTGGTCGCCCTTCACGATGGCCGCGCCCAGGTATTCGTTGTAGCGCTCGGTCTGTGTGTGGTAATCGTGCACACCGAGCTCACGCAGGATACGCATGCTGTCGGCCATCTGCCGGATGTCCGTCTCCAATTCCTTCACCTTCGTGTCCACCAGGCGGAAACCCTTCTCGGCCCGCTCCTGCGCCATGTCCTTCCACACGCTGTCCACCTGGTCGGCGATGTAGTTGGCGATATCGGCCGCACGCTCCGGCTTGGGGTCCAGCACTTCCACACGCACACTGCTGAACTTGGTGTACTCGAACTTGATGTGCTCCTTGAAGGCCTCGGCCAGTTCGGAGTTCTTGTGCTTGCTGTCCGACTTGATCTTGTAGACCTCCATCAGGTCGAACTTCCGGGCCACGCGGTCGCGGACCTTGTCGGAGTTCAGCATTTGCAGCAGCTGCTCGCTGTCCTCCTCGTCGCCCAGCGCCAGGATGTCGTCCCGGCCGGTGGTCTGCTCGTTCAGCAGGGCCTTGGAGGCCGAGTTGGTGATGGCGGGGAACATGATGACCTCGCTGCGGTAGAGGGGGGTGATGACGTAGGCCGCCACTACACCTGTCAACAGTCCGAGCGCCGTAATACCGATGATGAGCCGCCTGCGGGCCCAGAGGAACAGGACCAGGTCGAACGATGCCGGGCCTTGTCCCGAGTTTGCTTGCTGCATGTGCGTTTCCGCTGAAAAGAGGGCCTAAAGTAAGGGTTCGGTCCGTGCGGACGGGCCATTAACGGCGGGCCGGGGCCGGTAGTATGGCCACGTGGAACGATGAGCGGCGAGGTCACGATGCGCCAACAGGAACATCTCCCACAGGGCCGGAACCACCAAGCGGCCCGAACGAACACCGAAGGTCGCCTACCGACCGCGCTGCAACAAGGCCTGCACCTGTGGGATCGAACGCAGATCCAGCAGGCCCGTGGCCACCGCCGATGCCAAGGCCAGTGCCCCGAAGGCCACCACCTGTGCACCCAGTCCCCAGGTCAAGCCGCCCAGCCACCAGGCTGCGGCCAGCAACAGCGCGCCATGCACCAGGGCGCCGAGCACCACGCGACCCACACCGGGAAGCCTGCGCGACCGAAGCACCAGCACCACTTGCAGCAGGGCCGTGCCCACCTGGGTGATCAAGCTGGCCCAGGCCGCCCCCTCGGCCTTCCACAGCGGAATGAGCCAGAGGTTGAGGCCGATGTTGACCAGTGCTCCAGCAGCGGCCATGCGGTTCAGCAGGCGCAGATCGCCGGCGGCCGTGAGCAGCGTGCCGAACACATAGGTGGTGCTCACCGCCACGAAGCACCAGAGCAAGAGCGCAAAGGGCGTAGCTGCCGTGGAGGTGTCCTCGCTGTAGCGCAGGTCGAGCACGGCACCCGCGTTGAAGGCACCGAAGGCCGCCACCGCCAGCGAGCCCGCCAGCAGCAGGCGCCAGGCCAGCAGGGTCAGGGGCGCCACATCCTCCCGGGCCTTCAGCATGCGGCTGAAGATGGGCAGCAACAGTCCGGCGAAGAGGTAGCCCAGCATGTTCAGCGCCTCCACGAACCGGAAGCCCTGCGCGTAGATGCCCGCTTGCAAGGCGCCATCGGGCAACAAGCGCTCCAGCATCAGTGTATCGATGCGGTAGTAGAGCGTCATCAGCAGGATGAGCAGGGCGTAGGGGAAGCTTTGGCGCAGCACCACCAGGCTGAAGGTGGGCCGCACGGAAAGGCGCACAGGACCGCTGAGCCGGAGCACCAGCACCAACGCGACCAGCGTGGCCACCGCATAGGCACCGGTCTGCGCCCACACGAACCACTCGATGCGGAAGGCCCCGCCACCGGCGCGCCCCCACAGCAGCCAGCCCACCACGCCGATCAAGAGAATGCGGTCCAGTACGCTGAGCAAACTGTCCTGCCGGTAGCGTTGAGCCCCGGCGATGTTGCTGCGCAGGTACAGCAGCGTGGCCGCCAGCGCCTGGTTGAGCACCAGCCAGCCGAGCGCGCCGAGCTGTGCACCGCGATAGCCCAGCACAAGGCCGGTGCCCACAGTGAGCACCGCATAGGCCCCCACCAGTGCGAACCGCATGCCCGCCAGACCACCGAGCGTTTTGCCCAGCAGGTGCGTGTGCTGCGCGATGTGGCGCGTGTTGAAATTGGTGATACCCAGGTCCAGCACGATATTGAGCAGGAAGCTGAGACTGAGCAGCGCCGCGTACACGCCATAGCCCTCGGCCCCCACGGCATCCTGCACCCCGGCATCGATGCCCAGGATGTAGAAGGGCTTCACCAGCAGGTTCAGCACCAGCAGCAAGGCCAGGTTGGTAAGGAAGGTGCGCTTCATACGGCG
>CAZQFG010000062.1:0-14734 GCA_964592515.1 uncultured Chryseobacterium sp.
CCGAAAGCGAAGCTTGAGCAGGGCTTCACTTGAGGCCTCCCCATATTGAGATGGACCGACCGAAGGGAGGTCGATCCCTAACTGACAAAGCCAAGCTTGGCTGTGCTTGGGCTATGCGCGCCCCCCGAAAGCGCAGCTTGGGCAGGACTTGCTATCAAGCCTCTCACCTCTGATCCCAGACCGTCCTAGGAACATCACTGCCTGCCAGCCCTGATCTACTTCGCGGTATGGCCAATGATCATCCCGAACAACACCGACAGCTTTCTTTGCCCCATGAACCAAGCCGCACTGCTCGCCGAACTGATGGACCACGCCCATGCGTTCACGCTACACCATGTGGAACGCCTCAAAGGGAAAGACCTTCACCAGCGGTTCTCGGTCGGCAACATCGAATTGAACAGCCCGTTCTGGATCCTGGCCCATTTGGCCGTTTCGGAGAATTGGCTGGTGCTACGAGGCACCGGAGGCCCTTTCCAGAAATTCAGTTGGGCCAAGCAATTCACGTTGGGGGCACCCCCACCTTCACCGGCGGAATGTCCATCCATTGACGAGGTCATGGGCACCTATGCACACGTGCATTCCTTAGCCTTGGAGCACGTTCGCGGCTTGAGCGATGAAGCACTGGAAAGCCCTCACCTTGCCCTGATGGATCTTGATAGTGGCTCGGATATGAAAGCGGTGATCAAGCACCACATCCGCCACGAAAGCTCACACAACGGGCACCTCGGCTGGTTAAGCAAGTTGCATGGACTTCCGACCATCTAAAGTGCTTAGTGGACGTTGTGCCACATGAACCAGAAGGTGATGATGCCACCGAAATACCCCAAGGCAGCGGGAAAGGCCATACGACGCAGGTACCAAAGGAAGTCGATTCCAAGGATGCCCATGGCGGCCACACCTGCAGCGGAACCGATAATGAGGATGCTGCCTCCGGTGCCCGCGCAGAAAGCGAGCAACTCCCAGAACGGGTGATCGGGAACGAACTGGGTCAAGGGATACATACCCATGGCAGCGGCCACCAAGGGCACGTTGTCCACCACTGAGCTCAACACGCCGATGACAGTGTTCACAGCGTACATGCTGCCAAGTTTCTCATCTAACAAATGGGCAGTGTCGGTAAGATGGCCAGCTACCTGCAGACCTGCCACGGCGGTGAGTATGCCCAAGAAGAACAGGACGCTGGGTACATCGATACGGCGCAATACCGAGGTCACCATCAAATGGCCCTTGTCCGTTTCAATGGAGTTCTTGTGCATCAGCTCCGTTACGATCCACAGGATACCCAGCCCCAACAGGATCCCCATGTAAGGAGGCAGATGCGTGTAGGTCTTGAACAGGGGAACACCCAGCAAGGCCAACAGCCCCAGCAACAACACCAACTTTTGCTGACCGGGTGTGACCGACTTGTGCCCTTCATTCCGTTCTGAAGCAAGTTCAGGACGTTGGATGGTGCCTTTGAACGTGAAGGAGAACCAGATCAGAGGCAGCACCAGGCACACCAGGCTGGGCAAGAACAATTTGGCGACGATATTGGCCGCGGTTACCTGTCCGCCGATCCATAGCATGATGGTGGTAACATCACCGATAGGACTCCAGGCACCTCCCGCGTTGGCCGCAATAATGACCATTCCAGCGAAAGTCCAGAGGTCGTTCCGGTCCTTGATGAGCTTGCGCAGCAGGGCGCACACTACGATCGCGGTGGTCATGTTGTCCAGCGCGGCGCTGAGGAAGAAGGTGATCACACTAAGCACCCACATCAGTGTGACCTTATTCGTACCCGTAATGCGGTCGGTGATCACCCGGAAGCCTTCGTGGGCATCCACCAGTTCCACGATGGTCATGGCGCCCATCAGAAAGAACAGGATGCTGGCAATATCGCCGAGGTGATGCAGGAGCTGTTCGGTAATGACCTCTGGACCTGCCTCAGTGGAAGTGGGCAGCAACTCGTGCTGACCGACCATCAGCAATACCCAGATAAGAACACCGGTGACAAGCGCCGAGGCCGCCTTATTGATGCGGAGCGGATGTTCCAGCGCAATGGCCAGGTATCCGATAACAAAGACCAATGCGATCGCTACGTACATGACCTTTTGTGATTACGGTTACAAACCTCCGTGATGCAATTGTGGAACTATTAGATCCGCATGAGATCCGCTCCGGCCTTAGGATCCGATCATTGCCACATCAGCCAGAATGTGAGAATCCCCCCAAAGTAGCCAAGCGCTGCAGGGAAGGTCATCTTCTTCATGTACCAGATGAAGTCGATGTGCATGATGCCCATCGCCGCAACACCCGCTGCGGATCCGATGATGAGCAGGCTTCCCCCGGTTCCCGCGCAGAATGCGAGCAGTTCCCAGAACAAGTGGTCGGAGGGGAACTGGGTCATGGGGTACATGCCCATGGCAGCGGCCACCAAGGGGACGTTGTCCACGATCGAGGATAGCACTCCGATGGCACCGTTGATCAGGTAAATATCCCCGAAGGTCTTGTCGAGACCCTGTGCAAGCAGCGTGAGGTGGCCGGCCACTTGCAGGCCCGCAACAGCGACCAGGATACCAAGGAAGAACAACACACTGGGCAGGTCGATGCGACGCAACACGGCGGTCACCATCAGATCCCCCCGCTCATCAATGCCGTGTTTCATATGGATCACCTCGGTGACCACCCAAAGCACACCAAGACCCAACATCACGCCCATGAACGGGGGCAAATGGGTGATGGCTTTGAAGATCGGCACGAAAAGCAGAGCACCAACACCAAGCCCGAACACCAGGTTGCGCTCTCCCGGGGTGATGTTCCCCCCGTGATGACCGCCTTGGCGCACATTCTCCGGCCGCTCAACATTGCCTTTCATGGTGAAGCTGAACCACACCAAAGGCAGGATGAGGCAGACCAGGCTGGGTAGGATCAACTTCGCGATGATGTTCACCGTGGTTACCTGACCTCCCACCCAGAGCATGATGGTGGTGACATCGCCGATGGGGCTCCAGGCACCACCAGCGTTCGCCGAAATGACCACCACGCCAGCGAACATCCACAGGGTCTCCTTGTCCTTGATGAGCTTCCGGAGCAGGGCGCACATCACGATCGCCGTGGTGAGGTTGTCCAGTGCGGCGCTGAGGAAGAACGTGATCAGCCCCACCACCCAGAGCAAGGTGGTCTTCTTGGTGGAAGTAATGCGGTCGGTGATCACACGGAAGCCCTCGTGCACATCGATGAGCTCCACGATCGTCATGGCGCCCATAAGAAAGAAGAGGATGCTGGCGATGTCGCCCAAATGTTCCAACAGGTGATGGATCAATCCTTCGTGGCCATGGGCCTCGGCATCGGGGAAGATGCTGTGCTGACCAAGCATGAGGATGGTCCACACTATGGCGCCTGTAAGGATGGCCGAGGCCGCCTTGTTGATGCGCAGGGGGTGTTCCAAAGCGATCGCGAGGTAGCCCACGACGAAAACGATGGCCATCAGGGAGAACATGCGGTAGTGGTCTTAGTGAAAAAGCGGCGTAAGGATACGCACTCCGTCCGGAAGACCGCGCACGGAAAAGCCGCCCCTTTCAATAGAGGCGGCCTCACCTGATGTGCACCGGAGCGGTACTACTTCTTCACGGGGCAAGTGCTGAGGCCCACCATGGCATACAGCGGGCAGAAACCCAACAGCGCAGTGACCAGGAACACACCGCCCAGGATGACCAGCACGAGGCCTACGGTACCGGTCACCGTTCCTGTAAAGTAGAGACCTGCGAAAATGAGGGCGAGCACGATGCGGATCACCTTGTCCATACTTCCGACGTTGGTCTTCATGACTTGGTTTGTTTGAGGTTAGTTCGCGTGTTCAATGAGAGCGGCGACGAGCGTGACCAGCGTAATGCACAGGATGCACACGATCGCGAGCTTGGTCCACTTGCCGAACTTCATGGCACAAAACTGACCCCATGGCGCCACATGCGGTGGTGACCGCGGTCACCGCCTCACGCGCAATCCCTTGGGGCCGACCTCCAATCGTCCATCGCGCTCCAATTTGCGAAGCGTTCGGGTGATCACCTCACGGGCCGAACCAAGCTCCAGTGCCAGCCGAGAGTGGCGGATATCGAGCCACTCGGTGCCGTTCACGACCATCAGCCGTTCCAAGTGCTCTACCAAGCGTGTGGGCAGATCACCGAAGGCCACCTGCTCCACGGTATGCAACATATCCTCGTACCGCTCGTGGTATAGCCGGAACATCAGCACGGCGAACGACGGATGATCGCGAAGCCAGCCCCGCACTTCATTTTCAGGCAACAGCAACAAACGGGTCTCCCTTTCGGTGACCGCATTGATGCGACTGGGCGAGCGACCAAGCACTGCGGAAAAGCTCATCACACAGCTCTCGGCGGGCTGTATGTAGTAGAGCAACAACTCCTTCTCCTCGTGGCCGATGTACACACGCACCAGGCCATCAAGTACGATGGGCAGTTCCTTTACATAGGCGCCCTCACTGAGCAGTTCCGCTCCACCCGGCACGCTCACCTGGCGACCTTTCTCGAGCATGGCACCGATAAGCTGACCATCCAAGGCGCCGAGCGCGCGGCGAGCGACTGCTTGATCCTCCATGGACCGAAAGTAATTCTCTGATCGACCTATACTTGAGGCATGAACGCGGCCCGCTCGAATATCGGTTTCCAGGCACAGGTACTGGCCATTGGCGCCGTGTTGATGGGGATCAAGTTCGTGGCCTGGCGGATCACGCACAGCAACACCATCCTCAGCGATGCGCTGGAGAGCATCGTGAACGTGGTGGCAGGCGCCTTCGCACTGTATAGCCTGGTGCTTGCGGCCAAACCCCGGGACCGTGAACATCCGTACGGCCACGGCAAGGTAGAGTTCATCAGTGCGGGTATCGAAGGGATCCTTGTGGTATTGGCCGGTGTGCTCATTATCTGGCGGGCCGTTCAAGCCCTGCTGGAGCACCAGCAACTGCACGACCTGGACACGGGCATCATCCTAACCGGAGCGGCCGGTGCCATCAACCTCATCATGGGGCTTTCGCTCCAGCGCAGAGGGAAGAAAGCCCGTTCGATCACCATGGAGGCTTCTGGGGCCCACCTCCTCAGCGATGCGTGGAGCACTGTGGCCATGCTCGTAGGACTGGTGTTGATCCGACTCACCGAGCTACTGTGGCTGGATCAGCTGTTCGCCATCCTTTTCGCGCTTTACATCATCGTAACAGGCCTACGGATCTTCAGGCGTTCCGTGGCCGGGATCATGGATGAGGCGGACGTTGAGACCGCATCCACCGTGATCGAATTGCTGGAAAAGCATCGCAGGCCACAGTGGGTGGACATCCACAATTTCCGGATCATCAAGTACGGCAGCGTACTTCACATCGACTGCCATGCCACTTTACCTTGGTATTACTCACTGGAGGATGCGCACGCGGAGATCAGCGCCATGGAGCGACTGGTTAACGAGCGGCACGAGCAGGACCTGGAGCTGTTCATCCACATGGACCCCTGCATACCCAGTTCCTGTGGGATCTGCCAGTTGGAAAGCTGCCCCCAGCGCAAGGCCCCGTTCCGGGAGCGGATCACATGGGACCCCAACACTGTACTGGCCAACGCCAAGCATGGCAGCAAGCCTTCTGAAACGACCTCGCAGGGTTGAATTCAGCCATTTTTAAGGCTGGAACGATCATAGGTCCGCACTAAAATGACGAACGCCCCGTTCGGGGCGTTCGATCTTCAAGGGTGGTAGACCGGGCTTGAACCGGCGACCTCCGGAACCACAATCCGGCGCTCTAACCAACTGAGCTACAACCACCATTTCCGTTCACCAGTGGCGAACGGGCCGCAAATATAGGCTTGGGGGAACGACTTCACCAAGGTGGTCCCCATGCGGGCTTGAAGTAGCCGCAACATCATTGCCTGACACAAGCGATCCGAAGGGCCCTGCACCCTGTGTATTTTGCGCCCTTCCATGCATGTGCTGATCATCCCCAAGTGGTATCCCGGTCGAAAAGACCCCCAACTGGGTGATTTTCTGCGCAAACAGGCACTGGCCACAGCGCAACACATGCAGGTGAGCGTGCTGTACATCACACCGGACCCGGCACAGCAAGCGGCCCACGAACAAGAGCTTCACACGGCCGACGGCGCTTGGGAATTGCGATGCTACTATCGCTCAAGCACACATTCCTGGGGAACATGGCGAAAGGCCGCCAACCTGCTCTCCTATCTGCACGCTGCGCACAAAGGATGGCGACGGTTATGCATGGAGCAGGGACGGCCACAGTTGATACAGGCATACATACTGGCACGACCTGCCTTGGTGGCCAAGTGGGCTCGTTGGCGGCATGGCATCCCTTACTTGGTTAGCGAACAAAGCAGCGAATTCCTGGATGGGACCTTTGCTGCCAAGAGCAAGCTCTACAGGGCCCTATGCCGATACCTGTGCAGCAAGGCGAGCACTGTTACGGCCGTTAGCGCGTGGCTGGGCGATGCGCTCGTTGATCACGGCCTGTGCAGCAACTACGAAGTGGTGCCCAATGTGGTACCCGGCCTGGAACGACCGTTACCAGCTGCGGGTGAGCCCGGTAGCCTGTTAATGGTTGCCGACCTGGTGGACAAAACGAAGAACGTGAGCGGAGTGCTGCGTGCGTTGGCCCAAGCGCGGCATGAGGAGCCTCGCCTGAAACTGGACATTGTGGGCGACGGGCCGGACCGGAACGAACTGGAGGAACTGGTGTCCACCTTTGGGCTTGAACATGTGGTGCGATTCCATGGCAGGTTACCGAACAGTGTGGTGCTGGACAACGTGAGCCGTTGCTTTGCCATGGTGATCAACAGCAATGTGGAGACCTTCAGCGTGGTGACCGGCGAAGCCTTGGCACAGGGCAGGCCAGTGATCGCTACACGATGTGGTGGCCCTGTTGCGTTCGTGACCCCGGAAAATGGCATCCTGATCGAGCCCAGGGATGACCACGCTTTGGCCATGGCCATGATCCAACTGACGCGCAACGCCGCCAACTACGACCCGGCCACCATTCGTAACGGCGTCAGTGACCGTTTCAGTCCTGCCGCAGTTGGTGCCAAATTCGCCGCCATCCACCAACGCATTGCCAGCAACGACCATGACTAAAGTGACCACAACCAAGGTGGCGGTCATCATTAGTGGTGATCAGGCTCCCCGTTGGCAGGTGGAGGCCCTTGAGCAGCTTGGCGACCTGCGGAACGTGGAGGTTACCACGATCGTGGCAGTACCCGCCCCAGAACAGCGGTCATCGTTGGCAACCGCCCTGCGCGATCGCTGGGTGAAACGTCAGCCGGTCCTTGAGGCCACCCGACAAACCGCCCTTCCAACCACGTTACAACGGTTGGTGCGCCGCACGAGCGACCTGAACGCGGAGGTGGCCTCATTGAGCGCTGACGTCATCATTTGCCTTGCACCGTACAACGTCCGGTCCGCGCGCAATGGACAGGAGGTCTGGCGGATCGAAGGGAACACTGTTGAGCCCTGTGTTGATGCGGTGCTGGACCGTAGCCATGTGGCTTGTCTTGCTTTTGTTCGGCACGATGATAAGGTACTGATACAAGCCTGCTTACCAGCCATATCCTCAACGTATACTATCAGCTCTGAACGCCTATTGAATGCCGCTGCCACGTGGCCGGCACGGGTTCTTACCGAATGGAACAAAGCAGGCGGATCGGAACCCGCAACGGTCATTGGAACAGCGCCGAAAGCAAAGCCATCAGCCGGTAATCTCGCCGTGCTTCGTTTCCTGTTCAGCAACCCGTTCCAACGGACAGAACGGCAGCATGCCTTGGCGAACGGTGAGGAATGGAACATCGGTGTACTGTACCAACCCATCAGCAGTCTACTAGCCGATGGCAATAGTGTGAACGTGCGCTGGTTACCGGCCCCGGCAGAAGGAAGCCAACGCATGGAACCCTTTGGGTACATGGACCAGGAGGAAAGGCTTACGGCCCTTTATGTCAAGCTCGATGGCCGGGACGGGAAATGGTCGATCGCCCGTGTGCGGCCCAAGGGCGATAACGTACTGAAACGGTCGCGACAGTTGATGACTCTGCGACCAGGCAGTGGCTATCCTTTCGTGGTGCACGGTTCAGAAGGCCCGTTGATGGTGCTTGGTTCCCATGAGGACCGTTCCACCGCATTGTACCGCTTTGATGGAACGGGTGAAGCGATGGAGCCTTTCCGCGTCATTCTTGAGAGACCGCTGTGCTCCCCCACCCTGTTCCAGCACAATGGAAAATGGTGGCTGATGGGTACCAGCCCTGAGCAGCCGGATGCCGAGCTTATGGTCTTTCATGCAGAACATATGGAAGGACCGTTCATATCCCATCAGCATATGCCGTTGAAGCTGGACCTGCGCTCCGCGCGCCCCGCTGGAACGCCGTTCGTGGTGGACGGCCAATTGTACCGGCCCGCGATCGACGCCTCAGTTCCCGGCCAGCCCAGGATCGTGATCCAAGCCATTGATGAACTAAGCCCGGAGCGTTTCGTGGAGCATACGTTCCGCCAAGTACCGTTGTACCATGGCACGGCCTATCCGCACGGCACCCGGACACTTTGCGCCATGGGCGACGTGACCTTGGTGGATGGCCTGCGCCTCAGCGGCAACAAGGCGCCACAGAAGCCCCCTTCGAAACGGCATCGTTCCTCACGCAAGCAGCGTTCATGATACGCCCCGTTATCGGCACCATCGGTACCCGCGTTGCGTTGGCGCTGCTGAACCTGGCCATCGTGGTGGTGGCCAGCCAACGGCTTGGGGCCCAAGGGGTGGGCGTGATCAGCCTCATCATTCTTGGCATCACGTTCATTCTGCTCATGAACAACGTGGTGGGCGGTGGCGGCTTGGTATACCTCACCCCCCGGCATGGCACCGGCGCGCTTCGCTGGCCCTCTTACGCCTGGGCGCTGGTGACCGCATTGGCGGCCAGAGTTTTGGTCAGTGTGGTCCCCTTGGTCCCCGGTGAATACGCCATGCACTTGGTGGGACTGGCCTTCCTCCAATCCTTGTGCACCATCCATTTGGGTTTGTTGCTGGGCCGCGAACACATTGCTGCGCAGAACGCCATGCTCGTGTTCCAGGCAGGCACCTTGCTCGTGGGCTTTATGTGGTTCCTGGACCAAGGCACCGCCGAAGTAATGGACCACGTTCGTGCAGGCTACCTCGCTTACGGGTCAACCGCCTTGCTCTCGGGTTTGCTCAGTCGCAGCAAGGCCTCCACGCATACACGCGAGGACAAATGGATGGCCGTGCGAGACCTGTTCCGGCAAGGGACCTTCGCTCAGGCCGCCAACGGCCTTCAACTGCTGAACTACCGGTTCACCTACCTACTGATCCAGCGGTGGTTCGGGGCATCATCACTGGGCCTGTTCGCCATCACTACTCAACTTTCGGAGAGCGCATGGCTGGTGCCCAAGAGCCTGGGCCAGGTGTTGTACGCACGCATTAGCAACACCCACGAGGCCGATGAACAACGCGCTCAAACGCTGGCCGCGCTGAAAGCCTCGGTAGCCTTTACCACGGTGGTGGTGGGGGTGCTGTTGCTATTGCCTGACCTTGTTTACCGCAAGGTGTTCGGTCCAGAGATAACCGGTCTATCCCCGTTGGTGATCCTGCTCTCCCCGGGATTGCTGGCCATGGCGGCATCACAGGCCATCAGCCATTACCTCAGCGGTACGGGGCGCGTACGGCACAACACGATCGGGTCAGGACTGGGCACCGTGTTGACCCTTGGACTCGGTACTTACCTGGTGCCTACGTACGGGTTGATGGGAGCCGCGACCACCGCGAGCGCAGCCTATTGCGCCGCCACCCTGTACCAATGGGTGGTGTTCAGCCGGTTGACGCATGTGCGGCTGCACCACCTGCTACCCGATGCACGGGATGCCCAACGCCTGCGCACCCTGTGGCGAAGAGCGCTGGGTCGCTGAGCGGTTCAATCCAAGGCAGTAAGATCACGAACACCCGGCGGCCTGGCGCTGGTGAAGCCCTCGCCGAAAGTGGTACCGATCAGTCGGCCCATTTCGCGGGCACGACCTTCAAGGAAGGGCAGGAAATCCGGTCGGGAAATGGGGCTCACCGGCTCAGTGCTGGTGGGGTCGTGGAACTGTGAGCGGAAACAGCGCAGTGCCTCCTCCTTTTTGTTCCAGACCGGGGTGATATCGATGACCACATCGGGATCGATCCAGCGGTCCTGAACAGCATGCCAGACCGCTTTCGGGCGCCAGGCTTCCTGTGGTTCACCATCGATGCTTGTCACAATGCGTCGGAGCCCGCTCAGAAATGCCGCCCGGGCCACCAATTCGGCCCCGCGTCCATGGTCGGGATGCCGGTCGCTAACAGCGTTGGTGAGAATGACCCCTGGCCGATGGACCCTGATGGCCTGTACCACCTTCAATAAGTGCGCTTCATCCACCCTGAAGAACCCATCGGACATGCCCAACTGGTAGCGGAAGCGAACGCCGAGCACCGCTGCAGCGGCCTCGGCCTCCTTCGCCCTGATCTCGGGCGTGCCCCGGGTGCCCAGTTCGCCGGCAGTAAGGTCCACCAGACCCACCGTGCTGCCCATGGCAACATGGTGCAGGACCGTTCCCGCCATGCTGATCTCCACATCATCGGGATGTGCGGTGATGCAGAGGATGTCCACCTGTTCGCGGGACACGATGCTCATGTCTTCCATGCTACAAAGGTGCATCGCGCGCGGAAGACCCAGCGGCGTGTCACTTCAACCAGTTGATGACTTCCTCATCGAAAGGCCCCACGCCAGAACCAAGCGACTTGACCAACCGACCATCGGCGTCGATCAGGAATTTGTGGAAGTTCCATTTCACGGCGCTGTCCATCACACCGTTCTGCGCCTTGCTGGTAAGCCACTGGTATACGGGATGTTGCGCCTCCCCTTTCGTGTGCACCTTGCTCATCATGGGGAAGGTCACCCCATAGTTCTTCTCGCAGAACTGCGCGATCTCCGCCTCGCTGCCAGGCTCCTGTCCACCAAAATCGTTGCAGGGGAAACCAATGATCACCAGCCCCTTGTCCCTGTACGCCTCATACAGTTCCTGCAACTGTTCGTACTGGGGTGTGTAGCCGCACTCACTGGCCGTGTTCACCACCATTACCTTCTTGCCTTTCAGTTGCGACATAGCGAACGGTTTTCCGTTGATGTCGATGGCGGTAAGTTCATGGAAGGACATGGCCGGTGCGGATGTGGAATTGGTAACGGGAGCGATTTGAACGCTGTTGAAGCAACCCAAGCTAAGGGCTGCTGCAAGTGAAATGTACAGGAGGTGGTTCATGGTGCAAGTAACACCCAAAGGTCGTGATCGTTCGCTTTTCCAGAGTGGCCAGGGAACCATCCATCCCGCGGAACCGGAACCGCCTGCGGGGGGATATATCTTTCCCCGGATACTTACGTATGAAGCGCCCATGAAGAACTGGCCTCTCCTGCTGACCTCCTTGTTCCTGAGCCTGACCTGTGATGCTCAGGACATGATGCGCATCGTCGACCCGACGGCCATCGTGAACCACGCAGAACTGGCCAAGGACCATGCTGCCAAGGCCGGATTGCAGGCTGCAGGTCTTGACGATGCAGCGATCACCGAAGTGCTGACGCTCAGCGATGAAAAGAACTGGCCCGCAGGCTTACGCACCGACAGTGCCCGTGCGGCCAATGCTGGCGCCATTCGCAACTACACTGTTCGCCAGGTGTGTGCCTATTCCACGAACGAGGGCCTGCTGACCATTGTGGCCGTACGCGCCGTGGAGAACTTGCACATGCCCGAGGAACTGCGCAGCCGTAACGACATCTACCTCGTAATGCGCAATGGCGGCCTTCAGCCGTTGGAGAACAAGTCCCAGAAACCAGCACCAAGTCGCGGCCCCGTTTGGCGCACGCTTCCAGTCGCGGTCATTGTGAAGCCCGACGATCTGTTCGCCACCTACGACCTGGCCAATGACAGTCTTGCCATTGCTGCTTTGGAGGGACAGGGTTTAAGCCGTCCGGAGATCGACGCAGTGATCTTCCGCAGCCACGAACGTAACTGGCCCGATGGCATCGACAGCTTCGATGAGCGATACCCGAGGTTGTTGGAGATGAAAAAGTTCAAGGCCCGCCTGCTTGCCCGCTGGGGTGACAAGGTGATCGTGGTCGTTCCTGCCGAACTGAACCGCAAAGCCCCGGTAGGACTGCGCCCCTTCATGGACATTTACCTGGTGTACAGCGCCACGGCCGTGCAGGTGAAGACCAAGCGCAAGTGAGCGTGCGGCTACCTTTGGCGCCGTGAACACGGCGGAGATCACGCAGTTATTACGGTTGGAAGTGGCCCTCGACCTGCGCCAGCGCGCAGCTTGGGGGGGCATGCTGCTCTATGTGGTAAGCGCTGTTTACGTATGCTTTCTGGCCGTGAAAGGCGGACTTGGCACAGCGACCTGGAACGCCCTCTACTGGATCATCCTGCTGTTCGCCGCATTCAATGCGCTGGCGCGCTCTTTCCAGCGTGAAGAAGGAGGAAGACAGCTCTACCTCTACACCCTCGCCGACCCGCGCAGTGTGGTGCTGGCGCGCACGGTGTACAACGGCATCACCATGATGGTGCTGAGCCTGCTGAGCCTGATGTTCTATGCCCTTTTCCTCGGGAGCGAGGTGCTGGCCTCTGCCGATCTACCACAATTCCTGTTGGCCGTGGTGTTGGGCGGTATCGGTTTCGCCACGGTGCTCACCTTGATCTCGGCCATTGCCGCGCGGGCTGGCAACGGACTGGGGCTGATGGCCATTCTGGGCTTTCCGTTGGTACTGCCCATGCTGTTGGCCGTAATGAGGGCCAGCAAACTGGCATTGGACGGCGTGGCCTGGAGCGTGACCAGCACCTACTTCGGCGGATTGCTCCTGTTGGATGTGATCACCGTTACACTGGCCTGGGTGCTGTTCCCGTACCTTTGGCGCGACTGAGCAATGAAGCATTGGTGGTGGAAATCCTTGGCGATCGCGCTGCTGCTGGTCGCGTCCATCGCAGCCTTATGGGTGCCGCTCTCACCCGCCTTGGTGCATGTGTCCCCAAGCCGGATCGCGCCGGGTGAAGTGGTGATCCACGTTACCGGTTACAACACGCATTTCACCCCCGAAATGCGCGTCTTCCTTGAGAACGATGGCCAGCAGGTGTGTGCATCAACGATCGAACCGATCGATGACACCCATGCCCGCATCGTGATGAACGTGCCACAAGGTCTGCGTGCCTCCATGTCCGACCTATCTGTTCAAGGCCTGATATACCCCGGAGCGTTCTACAGCGACGCCTTGGGCGATGGCATCGAGAACGATGGCTGTGGTAACGTGAACAAGGCCGATCTGGAAACGCTGGCCTTCACCTTCCCTAACCGCAGCATTCTTTACGAGAGCATCCGCAACCTGCACTTCCATGTGCCCATGTGGTTCACCATGATCGTGCTGATGGGCATATCGGTGTGGCATAGCATCAAAGGCTTGGGCGACAACTCGCTGGACCGCGACCGTAAGGCTGTTAGCGCGGTGCATGTAGGTCTCCTCTTCTGCGGACTTGGCCTCACCACCGGCGCGTTCTGGGCACGGGCCACCTGGGGCGCCTTCTGGACCAATGATGTGAAACTGAACGGAGCGGCCGTTACCGCGCTCATCTACCTCGCCTATTTGGTCCTTCGCGGATCCATACCCGATGCCCACAAACGAGCGCGTCTCTCGGCCATCTACAACGTCTTCGCGTTCATGCTGCTCGTGCTCTTCCTTTTCGTGGTACCGCGCCTCAACGCCATCGATAGCCTGCACCCCGGGAACGGCGGCAATAGCGGCTTCAACGACCTTGACCTTGACAACCGCCTGCGGGTGATCTTCTACCCGGCCGTGGCCGGGTGGATCCTACTGGGCACATGGATGTACGACCTGCGCGAACGCTCGGCACGCTTGCGCGAACTGACCGAACAATGAGGAACTTCTCCTTGCTCTCCCTCTTGTTGTTGACCACCCTATCGGCACATGCCCAAGATGCTGCGCCCGGCTGGCTGGAAAGCACCCTATATGGCAACGGTAAGATCAATGTGGTCATCCTTGTCGTAGCGATCATCATCAGCGGTATCGGACTGTGGATGTTCTCCATGGACCGACGTCTGCGCCGCATGGAAAAGGACCTGAAGAAGTAGAACCGAATCCCAACGAACGACCATGAAACGCAGCCATATCATCGCCATCGTGATCATCGCTGTGGCCGTTGCCGCCCTGGTAGGCTCGCTGTACGACAGTAGTACATACGCCGATCTGGACAAGGCACTGGCCAACCCCGGTAAGGAGTACCACGTGGTGGGTGTACTGGACCGCACCCAGGAGATCGTATACGAGCCAAGCATGAACGCCAGCCTCACCAGCTTTACCCTACAGGACCTGAACGGCAAGACGTGCAAGGTTTACCTCGCGAAAGCGAAGCCACAGGACTTTGAGCGCAGCGAGCGCTTGGTGCTGATCGGCGAGGCCACGGAGAACGGCGAGTTCCATGCACGGGACATGCTGATGAAGTGCCCGAGCAAGTACAACGAGGACAACAAAGTGAACGGTTGACCCTTTCCGGCACGACGATTTTTTAGAACCACTTGCACATCTGCGTTCGACCCTTACATTTGCAGCCGCTTCGTTGAAAAACGAGGTCAGTCGGACCGGTAGTTCAGCTGGTTAGAATGCCGCCCTGTCACGGCGGAGGTCGCGGG
>CAZQFG010000063.1:0-14707 GCA_964592515.1 uncultured Chryseobacterium sp.
TGTCCACCACCACCTTCACGCCGTTGTCCTCGAAGACCTTGTCGCCGTCCTTCATTTCATTGTCGAAGTCGAGGTCGTACATGAGGCCGCTGCAGCCGCCGCCCTTCACGCCCACACGGACGAAGTGGTCCGGGCCGCGGCCCTCCATGCCAAGGAGCTTGGTAACCTCCGACTTGGCGTTTTCAGAGACTTTGATCATGTCTTACCCGCCATAGCCTCGGCGGAGGAGGGGTCCTGTTTGCCTTATTTAGAATGGGTCTAAACTGGAGTGCAGCGCAAAGGTAGTGGGTCTCAGGCGGTCGACCAAGGGTGAGGAGTGAACGCTGGAGCGGGTCCGTTGTTCAGGAATAGCTTTGGGGCCCATTCATTTCGCCCTATGTCCGAAGAGATCACCCGCACCGAATTGGCCTCCTTGGGCGAGTTCGGCCTCATTGAACGCCTCGCATCCCGTATCCATTTGGGGCAGCCCACCTCCGTTAGGGGCATCGGCGATGATGCGGCCGTGATCGATCCCGCAGGTCTTCATCAGGTCGTCACTACCGATATGCTTGTGGAAGGGGTGCATTTTGACCTGAGCTATATGCCCCTTAAGCACTTGGGCTACAAGGCCATTGTGGTGAATTTGAGCGATGTGTATGCCATGAACGCGGAGCCCCGGCAGGTGACCGTGGCCTTGGCCCTCAGCAATCGGTTCCCAGTGGAAGCCGTGGACGAGCTTTATGAGGGCATGCTGCTGGCCTGTAAGAACTACGGCGTGGACCTTGTCGGTGGCGATACGTGCAGCAGCCGCAGCGGACTGGTGATCGCCGTTACGGCCGTAGGTGCTGCAAAGCCCGAGGACATCGTGTACCGCAACGGGGCCAAGGACAACGAACTGCTGGTGGTGAGCGGTGATCTGGGTGGCGCTTTCATGGGCCTGCAGGTCCTGGAGCGCGAGAAGGCGGTGTTCACCGAGACCGGTGCACAGCCCGATCTGGAAGGCCACGACTACATCATTGAACGGCAATTGAAGCCCGAGGCCCGCCGTGACATCATCGCTCTGCTGAGGTCGTTGGACGTGAAGCCCACATCGATGATCGACATCAGTGACGGGCTCGCGAGCGAGGCGTTGCACATTGCGCGCGCATCGGGCCTGGGTGTGCGCATCTACGACGATAAGCTTCCGATCGACCCGACCACTTATCAGACCGCTCGCGATTTCAACCTGGATCCCACCACGTGTGCGCTCAACGGCGGTGAGGACTATGAGCTACTTTTCACTATTGCCCAGAGCGATCACGAGAAGATCAAGGGCAACCCGAGCTTGTCCATTGTGGGCCACATGACCGATGCGGCCAGTGGTTACGGACTGGTGGATAAGCAGGGTGGTTTGCACGCGCTCACGGCCCAAGGGTGGGATGCGTTCCTTAAGCGGGGTTGAGCGAACCCTTGAACATCGTTAGGGCCACGGTGAGGGACGGGAACACTCACGCTGCTGAGGACAGTCCTTCGCTCCGTTCCCGTACGATCTCTGCCATGGGTCTGCCGGTCACTTTGCCCTCTGTCCACGCCAGCGCATCGAACTGATCGATCATCGAACGTTCCATTGGGTCGTCCATCAGTGGGCCCATGGCGTTCATACAGCCCTGAAAGGCGCGAACCTCTTCGTCAGCGGTGCGGGCCTTGTTCCATTGTCGGACCAGATCGAGCAACAGTGGTTCAAAGCGGTGCATTCGTTCCCTGTTCTGAAAGAACCGCTCCGTGTTGCGCAGGGCATAGGTGAGCAGGTCGCGCTTGCCGCTCTCAATAAGCAGTGCGAGGTAAAGCGTCCGCCCCGCAGCGGCAAGGTCGCTGGCGTCGTCCGTACGCAGCCCGTCCAGCATGCGATTGGTCCAACGCAAGGCGGGTTCCGGTTGTCCGGCCATGAAATGTGCATAGGCCATCTGGTATAGGAAACCCGTCCGGCGCAAAGGACCGATGCGTTCTCCGTACCGCTCCAGTCCGCGCTCGGTCTGGGGTATGAGTTCCAAGGCAAGGTCCGGCCGGCCAGCGCGCAGGTGCATGCCCAGCTCCAGGCTGGTGCTGGTATTGAAGAGCTTGAGCTCAAGGTCCTCGGTCTCGGGCATGTTCCAAACACTAGGCGCATTGCGGAAGGCCTGCAGGTGTGTTCGGGCCTCATCGAACCGTCCCAACGCCACGCACACGAAGGCCAGATTACCAAGCACGGAGAGCACTGCTTGCGGCTCCTGCTCAAAACGGTCCTTCTCCAATTCGAAGAGCTGAAGGTTGGCGTTGAGGTGCGCGTAACAGGTGTGCAGGTCGTTCATGGTGAACGCCGCAGCGCTGCGTATATGGTGACGCAGGTAGGCCGCCTTCGCCGATCGCGCGGATCGCTCGTCGTCGAGAAGCGGATCGCGCAGTAGATCGCTCAAGGTCTTTAAGGATGCGGCATCACGTGCCTGGCCCTTGCGGTAAAGGAGCAGGAAAATGCGCGTCTTCAATGCCCACAGCCCGTCAAGTTCGCTTTGTTCCAGCGCCAATGCATCGCGCCGTTCAGCGAGCTCGTTCAACTGCTGTTCCGTTGAATGAACGTAGTTGTCGCGTTCGGCCAGGCGCCGTTCCCATTCAAGTGCCGCCAGGAGCATGGGCTGCCGGTCGTGCGCCCTTGCGAGACGTTCGAAACTGTGCAACAGCTTGGTGGCATCATCATAAAGCGACCGGTCGTGGAGCAGGCGAATGGTATGCAGCATGCGCCCCAGTCGTGCATCGATCGACCCTTCGGCATGAAAGGCCTCCAAACTGTCCAGCACCGATTCGTACAACCGGCGCTTGGTGATGGCAAAGCGATGAGTAAAGGCCTCGTTGTTGAACCGCGCGATCACGGCTTGCTCATCGTACTCCTCGCAGGCAGCGATGGCATCGAACAGCTTGTGGTACCTGGCCTCTCCGTCGCCCACATGCCGGCCGGTGTGCACTTTGAAGTAGCGCTTTTCCGCACGGGACATGGAGCGGATCAGGCGGTGGAGGTGGTCTTGTGCCTTGTTCGCCATGGCCATTGGACCTTGGTGCTGCACGGGGTGGTGTTCCAAGGCGATGAGAAAATACCGGGTGTGCTCCGTCCGGCGATGTGCACACCGAGGAAAGGATGAAGATCGGGAAGCAGCGGTCGTGGTGGAAAATAGGAACGCCCGGCATACCGGGCGCTCAGCAAGGAAGGGGACCGAGGGGGGTCAGTTCACCTTCTTCTTGCGGCCTTTTTCGCTGTCGGAAAGATCGTCGCCATCGTCGCTGATGCCACGACCGTCACCATCATCAGCACCGTTCGGGTCACCTGATGTGGCATCTTCTGCTGCGGAACCGGCACCCTGTCCCATGGTGGTCAATGACTTGGCCGTACCATCCGCATCGTTGCCACAACTCGGCCCGTCCAAGGCTTCCTTGGAGCAGGCCGACAAGGTCAGCATGGCACCTAGGAGGAGCATTTGGATCAGTGTACGATATGCACTTGCGGAACTCATCGTTGTCCAAAGGTAATGTCGTCAGCGGGCGAAATCAAGCCTTCGTCGGTTTTTTTCATCATGGACCGTCTTGGCAGTTCGATAACGACCTGGGTGCCGAGCACGGCGCCGGTAGAGGGGTCCTCGCGCTGATCGGGTCCGGATATGCGGATATCGGTGAGATCCAAACGGCGCAATACGTCGGCTCGTCCTTTGGTGATCTCGATCCCCCGGGAGATGTGGTCGCCGCCAGCGTTCTTGGATCTGCGGCTGTGCTCCACCCCCACACCGTCGTCGGCAATGGTCACCCGCACCCGGTCCGTATCCACGGGAGAAACGGTGATGGTGACCTCGCCCTGCCGCTCGGAGGGCAGGATGCCATGCCAGATGCTGTTCTCGACATAGGGTTGAAGCATCATTGCAGGCAATCGTACCTCGTTCAGTTCAACGGTGGTGTCCACATTGATCTGGTAACGGAACCTGTCCTTGAACCGCATGTGTTCCAACTGGAGGTAAAGCTCAAGCCGTTCGAGCTCTTCGGCCAGTGAGGTGGTGTCGTTCTGGCTGGCGTCGAGGTTGCGGCGGATGAGCTTGGCGAAGCTGGTGAGGTGCTTGCTGGCCGTGGCCCGGTCCTGTCGGTTGATGTGGTACTGAATGCTGTTGAGCGCGTTGAAGACGAAATGCCGGTTCATGTTGGCATTGAGGGCCTGTTGTTCCAATTGGAGCATTCGGGACCGGAGCACCAGTTGTCGGGTACGTTCACGGCGTTCGCGTTGGGTGGTGCGGTACCGGTGAACGCTGTATGCCGTTCCTGCGATCGCCAACGCGCAAAGGGTAAAGAACCACCACCGTAGCCAGAACGGCGGGTCGATCCGGAATTGGAAGGACGTGCTCGGCCCCCAGTGCACACCGTCCCTGCTTGCCGTTACCTCGAACACATAGTCGCCCTGTGGCAGGTTGCTGAAGCTGGCGAACCGGGCGTCGGTAGGGGGGAGTTGGTCCTGGTCGAGGCCGTTCAATTTGTAGCGGTACTGCACCTTATCGGGCTCGCTGAGCTCGATGCCCACGTAGTCGAACGTGATGTGGTTCCGGCGGTAAGGCAGAACGAGTCCATAAGGAAGTCCGTCCGCGTCCAAGCTGTCGCATCGCCCTGCCCAATCCGTTACCTGCAAGTAGGAGCGAACGCCGACAATATGTACCGCGGGTGCCGTTCGAAGGGCGGTGCGTTCCGTTCGCGTCGGGTCGTGCATCAACAACCCTCCTGTCGTACCCAGGAAGACGCGTCCCTTTTCATCACAGTAGCCAGCGTTCAGATTGAACTCCAGGCTGCGCAGACCATCATCCAAGGTCAGGTGCTCGTGCAATGATGCGTCCATCAGTGCGCTGTCCGGATGGAAGCGATACACGCCATTGTTGGTGCCCGCCCAGAGCATGCCTGATGGGTCAGCGACCAGCACGCCCACGTGGTTAGATCCAAAATCGCCCGCGAAACGCACCACCTGTAGGGATGTCCCATTCCAACATGAAAGACCATTGTTGGTGCCTGCCCAAAGCCTGCCTTTGTCATCCAGAACGAGACTGAGCACAGTGTTGTCGCTCAAGCCCTGTTCGGTGGTGTAGGTGCTATATCGCCCATTTACCAAGTGTCCAAGCCCCTGTTCCGTTGCCAGCCACAGTCCACCATGGCCATCCGGGATGATCCGGCGGACCGATCTGCCGGGGCCTGCTGGTGCAGTAGGGTATTGGTTCAGTGTACCATCCACGGCAATTGACGAAAGGCCGTCGCGTGTGCCGCACCATACCACGCCCTCTGCATCCTCCATCAGTGCCAGCACACGTTGGCCCGCCATCCTCAACGGATCGGGCAATGGGTCCACGACCCCACGATCTATACGTGCAAGGCCGTCGCTGGTCCCAAACCACAGTCGCCCTTTTCGGTCCTTGATACCGCACCACACCGTGTTGTTCGGCAACCCGTCCACGGTGTTCACCATGGCCATGCCGTCCATGCGGCATACACCGTTATCATAGGTGCCCAGCCACAGGTCGCCAAGTGAGTCGCGGACCATGGCCATGGTCAGGTCGCTGCAGAGGCCTTCTTTCACAGTGAAGGTCACGAACCGGTCGCCGGCATAGCGGAGCACACCCGCGCCATCGGTGCCGAACCACAGTCCGCCTTCATGGTCCTCGAATGCACAGTTGATATTGTCGTTGGGTAGCCCTTGGTGTATGGTGAACACACGCATGTGGCCGTCGTCATCGATCATGTTCAATCCCAACTTCGTCCCGACCCAAAGCCTGTTGCGTGAATCCATCAGCAGGCAGCGAACACTGTTCATCAGCAGCCCACGTTCCTCATCAAAGGCCTCGGTGTGTCCATCGGGGTGAATGCGGTACACACCGCGACCGATGGTACCCACCCACCAACTGCCATCAGGCCCTTCGCACAATGCGCTCACCGTTGTCTCGCCTTCGCCGATGGCAATAGGAACGTATCCTTCCTTTCCGCCAAGGAGAAGGCCATTGCGCAGGCCGATCAACAGTCGGCCATCGCGCAGGCGGTGCAGCGAGCGGATGTGGGCCGCCGTATCGATCGGGTAACCGGCTACTTGCACAATGCCGCGGGCGGTCCTATGGAACAAACCGCCCCCATCGGTGGCCACGTACAGTCCTCCATTGGCATCGGGTGCAATGCCCATGATGCGTGCTTGGGTCGAAAGGCGTTCATGGGTCAGGCGATGGCCTTCCACTTTCACGAGCGCATTACCTGCGCCCATCCATAGCGTGCCCTCGGCATCCACGGCCATGGCGCTCACGTGCGGATCGGGCAGGCCTTCCTGTATGGCGTGGTTCACGAACTCGCGCCCGTCGAACCGGCTTGCGCCGCCCAGTGTACCGAACCATAGGTATCCGTCGCCGGCCTGTGCCATGCACCGCACCTGACTTTGGGCCAATCCGTCCTTGGGCGTGAATTGCCTGAAGGCGTGTTGCTGGCCGAAGGCACTGGTTCCGGCGAACGCCGCCAGCACTGCGGAACGGATCAAGGACCGGATCACCTGGGCCGAGGGTCAGAACGTATTGATCAAGCCCAGGAAATCGGGCAACCTGCGCCGCGATACAGGGATAAGGGTGCCGTTGTCAAGCACGGCCATGTTGCCTTCCGTGCGGTTGAACCCTTTCAGATGACCCAGGTTGATGATGAACGACTTGTGCACCCGGAAGAAGGTCTTGGGGTCGAGGTTGTTCTCGAAGACCCGGATGTGCTTGCTGCTCACCGAGCGTTTGCCATCCAACAGGTGGATGGTGGTGTAGCTATCGTTCGCTTCGAGGTAGAGGATCTCCTCGTGCTTCAGTAGGATCAACCCATCACGGCCGGGAATGGCGAGCCTTGAACTGAGCGGAGAGGCAGGGTCCTTCATCAGCGCCGCAATGGCCGAAGGCTGTGTGCCGCCAAGCTCGTCGGTGAGCTTCTGCATCTTCTTCACTGCGCGTTGCAGCTGCTCGTGATCGATCGGCTTTTCCAGATAATCCAGGGCGTTCTGCTTGAAGGCCTTCAGCGCGTATTCATCGTATGCCGTGGTGAATACAACGGGAAGGTCCAGCTCTGCTATGGAGGCCAGCAGTTGGAACCCGTCCTCGCCGGGCATTTTTATATCGAGGAACAATCCGTTCGGCTGTAGTTCCTGGATCTTCTGGCGGGCCTCGGCCGCACTGGCCGCCTGGCCGACCACTTCCACTTCAGGACAATACTCCTCCAGCATCAGACGGAGGTTGTCCCGTGCATCGGCTTCATCATCCACGATCAGTACGCGCAGTGCCATGGGTCGGTCGGTTTGGCGAAAAGATAATCGATGGGTACAAAGCACGGCTTTCCAGCTGACCAACGGTCGTTCCGGAAGGGGCATCGGCGTTCGGGCTCATTCCTCTTGTTCCCGTCATCACAGGTCGGCCGGTTGGTCCTGTTACCGAAGGTTCGTCTAGTTCGGCCGTTGCTCGTTCGGCGCTTTTCCTGGCTTGCGCAGCGGAGTAGTTTGGGGTCACCAACGCTCCTAAAACCCCTCGCAGCCATGTACACTTCAACGCATCCCGTCCAGCGCCCGCAGCGGTTCTGGATCTACATCGATCAGGGGAGCTGAGCTCCCCAAGCATTCTTGTTCTTGGTTTGGTGGTGGGGCCCGGTCCGCAGCAATGTGGATCGGGCCCTTGGGTTTTGCAACCCGGCCGGCATGCCCGCCGTAGAAGCGCCCAACCACCCTGCCATGGAGAACACGAACCACCATATCCGCCTGCGCATCGATCAGATCGAGCGCCTGCTCATGTTCGACTATGAACCGGGCACCCGCGATGCACTGTTCGATATCTGCGACAGCAATGGACACATAGTAAAGACCGGCGAAGTGAACGGTCCTGTGACCCGCGTACGCATCACCGACCTCGACGGCGAGGAGTATTACCTGATGGTGCTCGATGGGGAGACCTCCACCGTGAAGCCCTTCCAACTCCGCCGCGTCGCTTGACCTCCTCCACGCCCATTGTCCCGGTGTACCGGGCGCTTACCGTGGCCGGCAATGTGCTGGACCGCGACGAATACGGAGAGGTGTACCACACCTGTGTGGTGGATACCACGCTGCCCGATGAGGTGGAGGTGGTGTATGAGGTGAAGCGATAGATGGACCAGCATTGAAAGCCCCTCGGACCTCCGAGGGGCTTTTTCCATTGGTGTACTTGCGGGCACTTCTTCAAGCTTCTACCGTTCTCCGGCCCTGAGGGATCAGGAACCATGCTGCGCAGGTCGTGAGCCCCAGGAGGAGGAGCATGTTCGCACCAGGCCAGTGCATGATCTTGAACGATCCGCCTACGATCACGGCCATCAAGGAGCCGATGAGCATGCCCGTGAACTGCAGTTGAATGATCATGGGTCCAGGTTTGCGGAACAAAAGGAGCGCGAGCGTGAAGAAGGTCAGCACCCCGCTGATGAGGAGAATGTAGCTGGCCCCCGGCCAGTGCAGGGTCTTGAAGAGGAGGCCCAGGATGAAACCTGCGATGGCGATGGATCGGATGGTGTGCATGGTGATGGTGTTTACTCCTTGAATGCACTTGAGCATGCGATGTAACGCACCAACACGAGGTTTCGTCGAATGAATAGGCGCTCGCTATTGTTCGGCGCTGCCGTTGTACATCGAAGCGAAGAACCAGAACCCGACCACTGCAAGGCCTCCAAGCAGGATAACATTGCCATAAGGCCAGTGCAAGATGCGGAACAGCATGCCGGCGATCATCAGGATCAGCGCCGCGTAGAAGAGCACAGGCTTAGACGCCTTGTCGCCTCTGCCAGGAAAGATGCGGTCGCGATCTAACCAGAGCAGGGCTGCACCACCGATCACTGCTACGGCGAGTGCAGATCCCTTCCCTGGAATGTGAAGCCACCGCATTACTATCACGGAGACCATACCGAAGGCGAACAAGTCGCGTGCGGTCTCCTTGTGAACGAGGGGGTGCCCGCTCGATTGACGCCAAACCAGTGCGCTGAGGGAGAAGCCCCATGCTCCAATGGATATCCCGTCCACCCAAGGCCAGTGCTGGATCTTGAACAACGCACCAACGATGATCAGCCCGATGCCGAAGGCGCGTAAGATGTTCGGAACAGGTGCGCTCATGCCACCACCTACTTACGGCTCATCAACTCATCCATTGCATCCGCCTCCTTGGGGAGTCCTTCACGAGGTTAAGGGGTTGTCGAGCGTCATGAGACGTCTCTTGGCAGTAGTGAATACCGGGCTCCACGTTGGCGCACCCCAGCGAATAGAGATGAACGGGCTGTTTCCTAACGCTGCGCTCCATTAATCAGCGAAGGTTCGTTTACCGTTCAGATCGAACGAACGATGGGTCTTCTGTATCACGCCGTTATTGGTTGTCGTTATGCGAACATAGGCTACCCTCCCGTTCCACCTGACCAGTTTCATACGCTCCTTGATCGGTCGTTGATAGGATGAACGAATACGAACGACTTCCTTAGCCAGCCCACCGCGGTATATCCTGGTCTTGCGGATCATGGTCAGTGCACCCGTCCTTCCTTTGATCTTCATGGTCCGCGATCCATTCCTCAGCTTCAGCACGGATCTCGACAACGATATCTCTACGGAGTCGGTGAGGCGAAGGGCTTCCTGTACAGCGGGGTCCGTTAGCGACTCGTCCTGGCAATTGGCGAACGAGGTGCAATGCATCAAGATAATTAAGGGTAGCCAACGAAATGTTGGGCGCAGTGCAGTGGTTGGTGGCATGTCCATGGTGATTGAAAAATAGCATCGATCACCTGGTTGGAAGAACCGTTGCTCGCGCCAATGCGACCAGTTCTGCGCGTATGCGAGGGATTGCCGGTTCCCAATGGACGGGACCCTACGCCACCGCTTTCTTCCGGCCCATCAGTTCCTCCACCGCATTCGCCTCCACGGGAATCTCTGCGAACAGGTCGATCGGATCACCGCCAAGTGGTCCGGGTTGCTTCCATGGCTAACATGATATATGGCGACAATGTGACCACCGCTATGGGTATTAGGAGTAACCAAGCGAGCCAGTTTTCCGCGAACACCGCGACCCACTGGGTGGCCAGAAAACAGAAGCCATAGATGAGGATCGCGAGGATCAGACCGGGCACAAAGGCGTCGGCCGTGAGCCACTCGCTTTGGTATGGCGTGAAGAATGCGTCCGCGATTTGGTAAACGAAGAACAGGATGAGCGCCAATTGCAGTAACTGTAGTGTGCGCCCCACGTTCCGGATGATGCCACGAACCCGGGGAGCAGAGCCGCTCACGCTACCACCCTCTTCCTATTCATCAGATCTTCCACCGCATCCGCTTCCACGGGGATGTTCGCGAAGAGATCGATCGGGTTGTCGCGCGTCACCAGGATGTTGTTCTCCAGGCGGATGCCCAGCTTCTCCTCGCGGATGTAGATGCCCGGCTCCACGGTGAAGACCATGTCCGGCTGGATCATCTCGTTCCACAGGCCCACGTCGTGCACGTCGAGCCCCAGGAAGTGGCTCGTGCCGTGCATGAAGTACTTCTTGTACAGCGGGCGCTCAGGGTCCTGCTTCGCCACGTCGGTCTTGTCCAGCAGGCCCAGGCCGATCAGCTCGCTTTCCATGATCTTCCCTACCTCCTTGTGGTAGTCAGCGAGCAAGGTGCCGGGGCGCAGTAATTGCGTGGCGGCGTTCTTAACGCGCAGCACGGCGTTGTACACGTCCTTCTGGCGCTTGGTGAAGCGGCCGTTCACGGGGATGCAGCGGGTGAGGTCGCTGGCGTAGCCGCCATACTCGCAGCCGAAGTCCATCAGGATCACATCGCCGTCGTTGCACACCTGGTCGTTGGTGATGTAGTGCAGCACGCAGGCGTTGTAGCCGCTGGCGATGATGGGCGTGTAGGCATGGCCCCGCGAGCCGTTGCGCAGGAACTCATGCGTGATCTCCGCCTCGATCTCGTACTCCTTCACGCCGGGCCGCACGAAGCCGCACACCCGTTCCAGGGCTTTGCCCGTGATGGCGATGGCGCGCTTCATCTGTTCCACCTCCTCCTGCGTCTTTCGGCTGCGGATGCGGTGCATGATCGGTGCGCTGCGCTTCACGCTGTGCAGCGGGTACTGGGCGCGCAGTGCTTTGTTCTTGCGGTCCTCGCGCGTCTCCACCTCGTTGTGCTGGCGCAGGTGCTCGTTGCTGTTCAGGTACAGGTGTTCGCACTGCGGCACCAGGCGCTTGATGGTGGCCTCGTAGCTGCTCGTCCACAGCACCGTGGCGATACCGCTTAGCTCGCTCACTTCCTTTTGAGAGAACTTGGCGCCTTCCCAGATAGCGATCAGCTCGCTGGTCTCGCGCACGAAGAGGATCTCGCGGTCCTTCGGGTCCACCGCATCAGGGAAGAGCAGCAGGATGGTCTCCTCCTGGTCTATGCCCGTGAGGTAATAGATGTCGCTGGCCTGCTTGAACGGCATCGAGCCATCGGCGCTGGTGGGCATGATGTCGTTGCTGTGGAACACGGCCAGGCCGCCTTTCTCCAAGTGCTGGCGGAAACGGGCGCGATGTTCGCGGTAGGTGGCGGCGGTGAGGGGGGTGTAGCGCATGGAGCGAAGGTAGCTGGAGGAGAAGACTCAATTCTCAAGTCACAAGACCAAAGGTTCAAGGCGGCGCGCACCTTGTGTCTTGAACTTTGTGACTTGTGAATTGGGTCTTGTATTTGGGCGTGCCGGCTCGAAGACTCGCCGTCGGGCTATCCGCAGTAGTCCTCGCTTCGCTCCGGGCTACTTGCTCCTATCCCTCACGCACTCCATCTTCCCAAGGACCCTAGGCTCCAATAAGCCACACCGTCTTCAACACCTCCCTTCCTTATCCTTGCCACATCTAACCCGATCTCCATGAAACGCATTCTCGTCTCCATCTCCCTCTCACCCGAAGGCATGGCACACATCCGGGCCACCCCGGACCTGCAGAAAGCCGAGATGGAGTTCGTCAACAAGTGGAAGGAGGATGGGCTTCTCGAGAGCTTCTTTATCAGCACCGACCGGACGGGCGCTTTCCTGCTCCTGAGCGGTGTGGAGCTGGGCCGGGCAAAGGAGCTGATCGGCATCCTGCCCTACTTCCCGTACATGGCCCAGGTGCAGTACTTCGAGCTGGACAAGCAATTCTAGGGATGCCGAAGGCCAACAAGACCCAGGCCACCACCGACAGTGTGGAGGCCTTCATCGACAAGCATCCCAAGGAGGAGATTCGCGATGACAGCCGGGTGCTTGTGAAGCTGATGCAGGAGCTGACCGGCGAGGAGCCGCACATGTACGGGCCATCCATCATCGGTTTCGGCACTTACCACTACACCTATGCCAGCGGCCATTCGGGCAGCGCGCCCCTGGCAGCCTTCAGCCCTCGCAAGCCGGAGCTGGTGATCTACCTTGGCCGGGAGGCCTTGGAACCGGAGGCGCTGGCCAGGCTGGGGAAGCATAAGGCTACGAAGGGTTGCCTCTACGTGAAGCGCCTGGCCGACATCGACCTCAAGGTGTTGAAGGCCCTGATCAAGTGGTCCATCGCGGCCACGCGGAAGGCCTATCCGCAGTAGTGAACGGGTCCGACTGCCTTGGATCTGGCCGTTCGTGGCCAATCGCTTGAGGATCAGCGCCCCGCAGATCAGAACCGTTCTAAACAAGAATGGCCTTGTCATCGGCTTCCGTGCCTGCGGGCCACCCGCTAAGTTTGCGGCCCGAACGAACATCATCCGTTCGCTGTTACAGAGACATGGCACGATCAGCTCTACTCGGTTCCTCACTTGCGAAGAAGTACTGGATGGCCCTGACGGGCCTTTTCCTTTCCATCTTCCTGGTCGCCCACCTGGCCGGGAACCTGCAACTGTTGGACATGAGCCCCGAAGGACAGCTCAAGTTCAATGAATACGCGCGGTTCATGACCACGTTCCCCTTGGTGAAGGTGGTGAGCTACCTGCTCTACTTCAGCATCCTGTTCCACGCCTTCGACGGCATCCTGCTCACGCTGCAGAACCGCAAGGCCCGTCCAGTGAAGTATGCCTACGAGAAGCCGGGTGCCAACAGCGCGTGGTACGCCCGCCAGATGGCCTTGCTGGGCACACTGATCCTCGTCTTCCTGGTGATCCACATGAAGCATTTCTGGTTCGAGATGCACTTCGGTGATCTCCCCATGACAGTCGACAAGAACGGCGAGCCGTTGAAGGACCTGTACACCGTGGTGGCCGCCGCTTTCACGCAGCTATGGTACGTGGCCCTGTACGTGGTGATGATGGGCGTGCTCGCCTTCCACCTGTTGCATGGCTTCCAGAGCGCATTCCAAAGCCTAGGTCTCAATCACCCGCGCTACACCCCGATCATCAAGAACGTGGGCGTGTTCTTCGCCGTAGTCGTTCCCATCTTCTTCGCCCTCATCCCCGTGTGGATGTTCATCAACGCCTGACCTTGGCCATGAGCAAGCTCGACAGTAAGATCCCTCCTGGACCCATCGACAAGAAGTGGACCTACCACAAGGGCCACATGCGTATCGTGGCCCCGGCCAACAAGCGTCGTATCGACGTGATCGTGGTGGGCACCGGTTTGGCCGGAGCCAGCGCCGCCGCCTCCCTGGCCGAGATGGGCTACAACGTGAAGGCCTTCTGCTTCCAGGACAGCGCCCGTCGCGCCCACAGCATCGCGGCCCAGGGTGGCATCAACGCCGCCAAGAACTACCAGAACGACGGCGACAGCACCTACCGCCTGTTCTACGACACCGTGAAGGGTGGCGATTACCGTGCCCGCGAGGCCAACGTGTACCGCCTGGCCGAGGTGAGCGCCAACATCATTGACCAGTGCGTGGCACAGGGCGTGCCCTTTGCCCGCGATTACGGTGGATTGCTGGACAACCGCTCCTTCGGTGGCGTGCAGGTTAGCCGCACGTTCTACGCTCGCGGACAGACCGGCCAGCAGCTGTTGCTTGGCGCCTACAGCGCGCTGATGCGCCAGGTGGGCAAGGGCGCCGTGAAGATGTACGACCGTCACGAGATGCTCGATGTGGTGGTGGTGGATGGCAAGGCCCGCGGCATCATCGCCCGCAACCTCATCACCGGCGAGATCGAACGGCATGGCGCGCACGCTGTGCTGCTGTGCACCGGTGGCTACGGCAACGTGTTCTTCCTGAGCACGAACGCCATGGGAAGCAACGTCACGGCGGCATGGAAAGCCCACAAGCGCGGTGCCTATATGGCCAATCCCTGCTACACGCAGATCCACCCCACCTGCATTCCTGTAAGCGGCACACACCAGAGCAAGCTCACATTGATGAGCGAATCGCTGCGCAACGATGGTCGCATCTGGGTGCCCGCAAAGCTCGAGGATGCCAAGGCGATCCGCGAAGGCAAGAAGAAAGGCAGTGACATCCCTGAGGCCGACCGCGACTACTACCTGGAGCGCCGCTACCCGGCCTTCGGGAACCTGGTGCCCCGCGACGTGGCCAGCCGTGCCGCCAAGGAGCGTTGTGATGCGGGCTATGGCGTGAACAAGACCGGCGAGGCCGTGTATCTGGACTTCAGTGCCGCCATTGAGCGCTACGGGAAGCTGCAGGCCAACGTGCTGAAGATCGAGAACCCCAGCAAGGAGAAGATCACCGAGCTGGGCCGTGCCGTGGTGAGCGAGAAGTACGGCAACCTCTTCGACATGTACGAGAACATCGTCGGCGAGAACCCCTACGACCA
>CAZQFG010000064.1:0-14393 GCA_964592515.1 uncultured Chryseobacterium sp.
CCACCGCCACCAAGAAGCGCAACGAGGACTACTTCAAGGAGCTGGACAAGGACCGCACGGAGAAGGGCTGCGAGTACGCCGTGCTGGTATCCCTGCTGGAGCCTGACAACGAGCTCTACAACAGCGGCATCGTGGATGTGAGCCACCGCTACCCGAAGATGTACGTGGTGCGGCCGCAGTTCTTCATCCCCATCATCACCCTGCTGCGGAACGCCGCCCAGAACTCCCTGAAGTACAAGAACGAGCTCGCCCTGGTGAAGGCCCAGAATATCGACATCACGAACTTCGAGGAGGAGCTGGAGGCCTTCAAGAGCGCTTTTGGGAAGAACTACGAGCTGGCGTCGCGGCGCTTCAAGACGGCCATCGAGGAGATCGACAAGTCGATCGATCACCTGCAGAAGACCAAGGAGGCCCTGCTGGGCACGGACCGCAACCTGCGCCTGGCCAACGACAAGGCCCAGGACGTGACGATCAAGAAGCTGACGCGGAAGAACCCGACGATGGCGCAAAAGTTCGCGGAGCTGAAGGATGGGGCACCGGAGAAAGAGAAGGATGCATCGGGTGGGTAACGCCTGTTGACCGCACTGGCCTATGGCCCTTGGCAATTGGATGCGACCAACGGTCCCATTGTACTTTTCGGTGCATTGAACGACGGGTCGCCTTTGGCCCCCGTCCTTCCCCTGCCCCACCATGAGCGAGATCCCCTTCCGGAGCTTGGCCACCGCCCCCACCTCGTTGCGGCTCTCGGAGAACTTCGACATCCGGTCCATTGAACAGGTGCTGGGCGGCACCGATGTGGTGCAGGCGCTGCACCGGCATGATCACTACTTCCTGCTGGTGCTCACCACCGGGGAAGGCGTGCACGAGTGCGACTTCAGGTCACATGCCTTGACGCCCCACACCATCTATGCCATGCGGCCGGGCCAGGTGCACCGGCTGGATCTAAAGGCGGGCAGCACGGGCTACATCCTGCAGTTCAAGGCCGACTTCCTGGCCACGAGCGAGCAGGGCGCACGGCTGGTGCTGCGCCGCGCCGGCCACCTGGAGGCCTACCGCACCGATGCCGAACGCTACGGTGAACTGCTGATGCTGCTGGACCGCATCGCGCGCGCGTTCGCGTCCCAACAGGAGGGCCACCTGCACATTGTGCGCGCCTACCTGGGGGCCTTCCTGGCGGACCTTGTGCTGCAGGAGCAAGCGCCCGCGCCGGTGAGCGGCGCCAAAGGCTATACGCAGGAACGGCTGGAGGAATTGCTGGAGCTGATCGAGGCGCATGTGCACCAGGTGAAGGAGGTCTCGGCCTATGCGGAGCGCATGCACCTCTCCACCTACCAGCTGAACGCCATCGCGAAGGCCGGCACGGGCCGCACCTGCTCCGAGCTGATCACGGACCAGATCATCCTGGAGGCGAAGCGCTACCTGCTCGCCACCACCGACCAAGTGACCCAGGTGGCCGACCGCCTCGGCTACGAGGACCCCTCCTACTTCATCCGCTTCTTCAAGAAGCACACGGGGCACACGCCGGAGGGCTTCCGGCAGCAGTCGCGATAAGCCGCTGTTCGTACCGCACGATCACACGATCGTCCTATCTCCATGGGTCGGGGTCGGGGTTGCTTTGCCCTCGCAAACAACACAACCCATGAAAACGAAAATGAAGCTGCTGGCCTCCCTGAAGATCTGGGTGGTCATCTACCCCTCCATCACCGGCTTTCTTGCCCTGTTCGGTGAGCAGCTCGCCGCCCTGCCCCTGTACCAGCGCACCTTCCTGCTCACCATCTGCCTGGTGCCCTGGATCGTGTTCGCCGGTGTGCCCTTCGTGGACCGCATCCTCCGCGCCCTCTCCACCAAGCCCACGCAGGCCTGAGGCCCCGGCACCGATATGAACCGTAGACATCAGCCCCATGAACAGACGGCA
Organism: uncultured Chryseobacterium sp.; assembly: GCA_964592515.1. Classification (GTDB taxonomy): domain Bacteria; phylum Bacteroidota; class Bacteroidia; order Flavobacteriales_F; family PHOS-HE28; genus PHOS-HE28. The sequence continues at coordinate 1,916 of CAZQFG010000064.1, forward strand.
CTTCCTCGCCCTGGGCGCAACAGCCGCTGGTGGCGCGCTACTGCCGCTGCGGGTGCTGGCGGGTCCAATACGTGAACACATGAACGAGCACCAGCAATTCGACGTGATCATCGTGGGCGGCAGTTACGCCGGCCTCGCTGCGGGCATGGCCTTGGGCCGTGCGTTGCGGCGTGTGCTGATCGTGGACAGCGGCCTGCCCTGCAACCGCCAGACCCCCTTCTCCCACAACTTCATCACGCAGGATGGGGTGCCGCCGCACCTGATCGCCGCCAAGGCACGGGCCCAGGTGGAACGGTATGCCACAGTGGAGTTCAAGCAAGGCCTGGTCACGGAGGTGTCCGGCACCAACGATGGCTTTGGTGTGCGTCTGGAGGACGGTGCCGGATACCGTGCGAAGAAGCTCGTCCTCGCCACGGGCGTGCGGGATGTGCTGCCGCCCATTCCCGGCTTCGCAGCGTGCTGGGGCATCTCGGTGCTGCATTGCCCCTATTGCCACGGCTACGAGGTGCGCAATGAGGCCACCGGGGTACTGGGCAATGGCGAGCGAGGCTTCGAGCTCGCGCGCTTGATCTCCAACTGGACCCAGTATCTAACGCTGTTCACCAACGGACCTTCCACGCTGACCGAAGTCCAAGCGGACAAGCTGCGCGCGCACCACATCCGCATCGTGGAAACAGCAGTGGCGGAGCTGGAGCATACGAAGGGGCAGCTACAGCGCATCCACTTCGCGGATGGGTCGGCAGCTTCCATCCATGCCCTCTATGCCATGCCTGCCTTCGAGCAGCACTGCACCATTCCCCAGCAGCTCGGTTGCGCACTGACGGATGAAGGCTACCTCAAAGTCGACGCGCAACAGCGCACGAGCATCCCCGGCATCTACGCCGCGGGCGACAGCACCATGCGCCTGCGGACAGTGGCCAACGCTGTGGCCAGCGGCACCACGGCCGGCATGATGCTCAACAAGGACCTGATCAGCGAAGCATTCTGATCCACACCAACACAACATGAACACGCACATCACCACGAAGCGACACGCCGTCATCACCGGCCTTTTCTTCATCGCCGCCACGGTAACGGCCATCATCGCACTGCTCCTGTACAAGCCGGTGCTTGATGCGGCCGATCCGTTCGCCGCCGCCAGGGCATATGCCGGTCGCATCGGCTGGGGCGCTTTGTTCGAAGCCCTGCTCGCCCTTGCGAACAGCGGCACGGCCGTGATGATGCTGCCGGTGCTGAGCATGGTATCGAAGCGTCTGGGACCCGCCTACGTGGTGTTCCGCGCGCTGGAGGTGGTGGCCATCGTGGTGGGTGCCGTGAGCATGCTCGCGCTCGACTCCATCGCTGGGTCGCTGGAGCCGGAAGCATCGGGCGTGCAAGCGGTCGGTCGGGCGTTGGTCGCGGTCCACGACTGGACCTTCGTGCTCGGCCCGCACTTCTTCCTGGGGGTGAACACGCTCATCTACAGCTACCTCTTCTTCCGCTACGGGCTGGTGCCGCGACCGTTGGCGGTCCTTGGCATCACCGGTGCGGCGCTCATCCTCTTCGTGGGTGTGATCGAACTGCTGGGGGTGATCACACCGTACTCCACCACCACCATGGGGATGGCGATGCCCATCGCGGTGTATGAGATGGTGCTGGCCGCCCGATTGATCAGGAAGGGCTTTAACCTGGAGGTCGCACGGTGACCATCCAATAGCGAAGGCTCGTATGCGGCGGAACACAACTCCGTCCCATCCTTCAAGTGGGCCAAGGCGATCGGCCTGATGGCCATGGGCCATTGGGCTTGTGGCCTCAGCAGACGAGCAGGACAGGCGTCTCCATTCGCCTAACGGACCACTTCCATTTCCCATGGCCAGGCCGTATGGATCTAGCAGGCAGGTAGCCGGTCAGGTGCGATGCCCTGCATTCCGGAACTGATGCACACTTGTTCCGAGCCGATGCAAACTGTGTCCGAACTGATGCGCATTACTTCCCACGCGATGCACATCACTTCCCATGCAATGCGCATTACTTCCCGCGCGATGTACATCACTTCCCACGCGATGCGCATTACTTGCCACGCGATGCGCATTACGTGCCGCGCGATGTACATTACTTGCCACGCGATGTGCATTGTTTCACGTGCAATGCGCATTACTTGCCACGCGATGTACATTGTTTCACGTGCGATGCACATTACTTGCCACGCGATGTACATTGTTTCACGTGCAATGCGCATTACTTGCCACGCGATGTACATTGTTTCACGTGCAATGCGCATTACTTGCCACGCGATGTACATTGTTTCACGTGCAATGCACATTACTTGCCACGCGATGTACATTGTTTCACGTGCAATGCGCATTCGTTCCGGACTGATGTGCATCGGATGACCGGTCCAAGCGCAATGAACCGTTGATGCATGCCAAAACCGGTCGATCCGGCTTCGGGGTTATGCCATTCCGTCGGTCGGGATGCAACCTTCGAGCGGCAAGACCACGTATACTACCTTAATTACAGCGCGCCGCCTCAACTGGACCGTGGTCGCGCCGACAACCGGCCAGCAGCAGGAGCGCTTGAACCGCGCGAATCGCTTGGATGAGACCAAAGCCGCCTAGTGCTGCACGGGATCGTTCGCACCGCTCGCCCACGGCCTGTGGACCTTGCGCCCTGTTCAGCTCCTGAGGTCCGTTCTTCGCACAACACTGCGCAGGCGACCTTTGCGCCATCATGCCGCCCATGCCCGCCCCCAGCACCCTCCCGGACCACGCCGCCCTGCGCGCCGGCTACCCCGCCTTCACCGAGCTCTGCTACCTGGACACCTCGTCCATGGGGGTGGTGGCCGAGGGCACCGCGCAGGCCGCGCACCAGGAGCAGCAGCGGCTGATGCGCGAAGGGAGTGTCCGCTTGTTCCAGTGGATGTTCGGTGGTAATGCGGAGGTGGCACGCACCGTGGCGGCCAGCATCGGCGGCACGGAGCAAGGCACAGCGCTGGTGCAGAGCTTCACCGTGGGCCTGGCGCAGCTGGCGCCCTTGCTGAAGCATCGGCCCAAGGTGCTTGTGATCGGCCACGACTACCCCACCCTGCATGCACCTTTCGCCCTGCCGGGTTTTCAGCGGGTGGTGGTGCCCCCGGAGGCGGATGGGACCATCGCCCTGGACACCCTGCGCGCCGCCCTGGAACGTGAACGATCGCAGCTGGTGGCCATCAGCGAGGTGCAGTGGCTGACGGGCTTCCGCATCGACCTGGCCGCGGTGGCCGAGCTGTGCCGCGCGTTCGAGGCGTGGTCGTTGGTGGACATCACGCAGTCGTGGTGCGCGGTGCCGCTGGATATGCAGACCGCCGGCATCGACATCATCGGTGCGAGTGCGTACAAGTGGCCCTTGGCGGGCTTCGGCAATGGCTTCATGCACCTCTCGGAAGCGGTGCGTGCGGAGCTGCAGGAGCGCAACGGTGTGGATCCCATCGCGATGCTCAACGCCGGGCACCGCGACCCTGTGGCCCTGACGCGGCTGCAGGATGCGCTGGCCCGCATCGCGGCCATCGGTCCCGAGCGCATCGCGGCGCATGTGAACGGCCTGTGCACCTATGCCTTGGACCGCTTCGATGCTGCGGGCATCACGGTGTTGCATGGACGTGATGCAGAACACCGCGCGGGCATCCTGGTGCTGCATGGGGATGAGGACCAGGTAAAGCGCCTGGAAGAGCACCGCGTGAAGGTGGCCTACCGTGGCAAGGGCATCCGGGTGGGCATCCACTTCTACAACAACACGGCGGACATCGACCGGTTGGTGGAGGTGTGGGGGAAGTAGGATCGTTCGTTCGGAACCAACAGAGCGATACCTTACCGTTTCACTTGAAGTCCATGCCCCTACGCCCGCGAAAAAAATTTGACATCACCTGGGAACCGGACTGGGAGACCAAGCGCATGCGTTGGGTCTTCACCATCCTGGATCCCAACGGACCCAAGCTGAAGGAACTGCTGGAAGAACTGGCCCCCCACGGCTATCGCCTCCGCGAGTTCAAAAAGTACAGGCGGCCCACCTTGTGCCTGATGAGCATCACCAAGCTGGCCTGCCTGACCGAACCAGGAATGAAGGCCGAGATCCGGCGGGTGCAAGACCTCTGTGACCGCTGCGAACTGGTGGACGGCCTGGACGATGTGGATGTGGAGGATCCCGCGTACGATGACCTCAGTGTGAACTGAGCAAGGCGGGCAGCATTGGAGGCGGCCGCAACGCGCTCAACGACCCGGGATGGCGTCCCTACCGATGGCCGATCGACGGGGAACGCTTGGTCAGCCTGTTCGAGAAGTACGAGCTGGTGCCGCAGACCTTCAGGAGTTTTGAGGGTCAAGTTCTGATCGCCGTGCTCAGCGGCTTCGTGGGCACAGTGGCATCGTCGGTGGCGACCAACTGTTGGACCAGTTCGAGCTTGAGGGCCTGGATGTCCATGGTTTCCCAATGATGATCCGGTGGCATACCGTGATGCGATCTGCAAGTGATCAACCAATGTCAGTGAAGGTGTTCCATTGAAGTTAGTTGATCAATGCTCCGCGTGAGGGATAGGAGCAAGTAGCCCGCACCCCGAGGCTTTGCGAGGGGGAGGACTACTGCGGATAGCCCGACGGCGAGTCTTCGAGCCGGCACGCCCAACCCAACGCCTTATCCTTAAGCCAACCTGAGGCTACCGATATTCGAGGGCGAGAAAGCCCGATGCCCCGCCCGCTCTCCCTCCTCCTCTCCTTCCTGCTGCTACACGCCGCCTGCCTGGCCCAACCGCTCGCGGCCGATAGCCTCACCGCACCCAACGGCGCCCTGCACGTGCGGCTGTGGCTGGATGCGCAGGGCGTGCCCACCTACACCGTTACGCACGGTGCGGAGCGCGTGCAACTGGTGGCGCCTTCCCGTCTCGGTTTCTTGTTCCGCGGGGGAGACACGTTGCAACACGGGCTGGTGCTGGAGCGTCGTGAGCAGGGCACGTACGACAGCACATGGACAACGGTGTGGGGACCGCAGCGGCGCGTGCGCGACCACTACCGCTGGCTGCGCTGGTACTTGCGCGAGGCGAAGAGTGAACGGCGGCTGGAGGTGGAGTTCCGCGTGAGCGACGAGGGCGTGGCCTTTCGCTGCGTGGTGCCCGCCCGTGCACCCAGTGACAGTCTGGTGGTGCTGGAGGAACTGAGCGAGCTGGCGCTGCCCCTGGATGCCGAGGCGTGGTGGGCCTGGGCCGACTACAACACGCAGGAGCAGCGTTTCCAGCACACGCCGTTGCGCGAGGCCACGTGGGTGAACACGCCACTGACGGTGCGCACGCGCGAAGGCATCCACCTGGCCGTGCACGAGGCGGCGCTTGTGGACTATCCCGCCATGACGTTGAAGCAGGATGCGCGCGGCGTGTACCGCACCGACCTTGTGCCCTGGGCCGATGGCACGCGGGTGAAGTGCGTGGGCGCGTTGCGTACGCCGTGGCGCGTGTTGCTGGTGGGCCCCGATGCGGCGGGGCTGCTCAATTCGTCGCTCGTGCTGAACCTGAACGAACCGTGCCGCATCGCCGACACATTGTGGATCCGCCCGATGACCTACATAGGCATCTGGTGGGAGATGCACCTGGGCACACATACGTGGACGCCCGGCATGCGCCACGGCGCCACCACCGAGCGCGCGCTGGCCTGCATCGATGCGGCCGCCGATGCTGGTGTGGACGCGGTACTGCTGGAAGGTTGGAACACGGGCTGGGACCGCTGGGGTGCCGATGCAGCCTTCGACCAAGTGACGCCCGCACCCGACCTGGACCTGCAACGCGTGGCGGCACATGCGCGCGAGCGTGGCGTACTACTGATCGGACATCACGAGACCGGTGGCGATGTGCCACATTACGAGGCGGTGATGGCGCAGGCCTTCCAACGCTGTCGGGAACTGGGCATCCGCGTGGTGAAGACGGGCTATGCGGGGGCTGTGCGTCCGTCCGGTGAGCACCACTTCGGGCAGTACATGGTGCGCCACTTCCAGCGCGTGACCGAGCTGGCCGCGCAGTATGGGATCATGCTCGATGTGCACGAGTGCATCAAGCCCACGGGGCTGTGCCGCACCTGGCCCAACCTGATGACAGGCGAGGGCGTGCGCGGCCAGGAGTGGGAAGCGTGGAGCGACGGCAACCCGCCGGGGCACACCGCGCTGCTGCCTTTTACGCGCGGGCTGGCCGGTCCCATGGACTACACACCCGGCATTGTCGACGTGACCTATACGAAGCGCGGCGCACACGTGCCGTGGAACGATCAGGAGAAGCCGGGCATGGTGTGCCGCGTACACAGCACGGTGGCGCATCAGTTGGCGCTGTGGGTGGTGCTGTACAGTCCGCTGCAGATGGCCGCCGATGTTTTTGCGAACTACACCGATCACCCCGCACTACCGCTCTTCGGGGCCTGGGAGGCGGACGTGGTAGAGACACGCGTGCTCTCGGCTGCCGTGGGGGAGCATGTGGTGGTGGCGCGCCGCTCGGCCAACGGCGACTGGGCCGTGGGGGCCATCACCAACGAGCAGCCGTTCACCGTGGATGTGCCGCTGGACTTCCTGGACCCCGCCGCGGCGTGGCAGGAGGACCGCATCACCGACGCGCCGGACGCGCATTGGGAAACGGCGCCGGAGCGGTATGTGCACCACACGGAGCGGTATGCGGTGGGTTCGCTGCCGCATACGATGCGCTTGGAGTTGGCGCCGGGTGGCGGGGCCTTTGTGGTGTACAGGCGTGCGGAGTGAGCGGCGAGCCTTTCACGATGTAAGCGCTCAAGGATTCAATACCACTTTTGTTCGCGTACGATCCAGCTACCTTTAGCCCGAAGGGAACTTCGACACGTCGTATCCGCGACCCGTGAACGTTCGTCGTGGGCACCTTTCGTTCCCTCTCCACTGGACACCGTCGCCGCGCCACTTACCATCCTCCTAATGCCTTTTAGCCCTATGACCCTGCACCTTTCAACGACCTTCATGACCATCCGAACGATCGCTGCACTTGCTTGGCTCTGTGGCCTACAACCGACCATGGCGCAAGTGACCTTCGACTTCGACCAGGAGCTGGTGGGCCAGAACAGCGATGACCTTTTCGGCTGGTCGCTGGACCTTTCAGGCGACGGGTATACGGTGATCATTGGCGCCATTGACAACGAGGGGAACGCCGTGGGTGCCCAGCCCGCTGGCCATGCGCGGGTGTACAAGAACACGTACAACGCCCAGTTCGACTCGTGGAGCTGGGGCCAGGTAGGCGCCGATATCGACGGCACCAACCAGGACGAAGAGGCGGGCTACAGTGTTGCCGTGACCACTAACGGGAACACCGTGGCGGTGGGATCGCCCAACCGGAACAAGACCCGCGTGTTCGACCGCAACGCCCAGAACAATTGGGTGGAGCGTGGCCAAGGCTTCAACATCTACACAAGCGAGAACCCGCAACGCGCGGGACACGCCGTGAGCCTGAGCGGCAATGGACACATCGTGGCCATGGGTGGCCCATTGGCCAGAAAGGTGTGGATCGCTGACATCTCCGCCGGCCCTGGTATGGGCATGATCACCGGAGTTCCCATCGTATTGCCGGGCACCTATGCCGGTGGCTCCCTGGACCTGGATGAGACCGGGAACAACCTGGTGATCGGGGCCTACCAGGCCAACACCAACCGGGGCGAGGTCTATGTGTACCAACGCATCGGCAACACGTGGACACAGCGCGGCCAGACCTTGCAGGGCGTGAACAACTACGATGAGTTCGGCTTCGATGTGAGCATCAACAACGATGGCAACACCATCGCCGTGGGCATCAAGGGTTGGGACTCCAATCCGAACAACACCACGTACGAGATCGGGCAAACGGCTATCTATGATTGGGTCGGCAGCCAGTGGGTGCAGCGGGGCACCGCCATCGAAGGCAGCAACATCTTCGACCAGTGCGGCTATGCGGTGAGCCTCTCCGGCGATGGCAACCGCATCGCCGTGGGCTACAGGGCGAGCAACATCGCCTTCTCCGGTGGTGGCCAGGTGCGCGTGTTCGATTGGAGCGGCAGCGCATGGGTGCAGAACGGCGATCCCATCCTGGGCGATGGCGTGAACGTGTTCTGCGGCCACAGTGTAGGCCTGAGCGACGATGGGGTGGTGTTGGGCATCGGCTCGAGCCGGGGCAACGGACCCATTAATCCGTTCTCCTCGAACCAAGGAAAAGCACGCATGTACCAAGGGACGTCCATCGTGACGGGCACGCCATCGCTGAGCGCCGTGGACATGGCTGTCCATCCGAACCCGGCAAGCGACCTCATCACGGTGCGCAGCGAACTTGCGGTGGAGCGGCTGGACCTGTTCGAGATGAGCGGGAAGCAGGTGCTGGAGAACGGGCCACTGCCGAACATGGACCTTTCAGCGCTTCCGCAGGGACCCTATATCCTGCGGGCAACGTTCACTGGCGGCGTTGTTGGCCATACGCGGATCATCAAGCTCTGATGTGAACGGCACGGTCCGTTAACGCTAGCCCACAGCTGAACGAGCACTCCAAGCCGTTCGGTGAATGGTCTTGATGATGGGTGATAGCGTCGCCTTCATTGTCCCATTTGTTTCGACCGTGGTGACGTTCGCGTATGGTCCTGAGGCCCCATCCATGTCCCCTCCCTACGCCCAGCCATGATCCACCTCACCACGCAACGCCTCATCCTGCGCAACCTCGAAGAGCGCGATGTGGACGGTATTTTCGCGCTGGACTCCGACCCGGAAGTACTTCGTTACATCGGCACGCCGGTGATGACGGAGCGGTCGGAAGCGGCGAAGGTGATCGCCATGGTCCGCAAGCAGTATCACGAGAACGGCATCGGTCGGTGGGCGGTGGAAGAGCGTGCGACGGGCGCGTTCGTGGGATGGTGTGGTCTGAAATGGGAACAGCAATTACGCCCCTTCCCGTACTACGACATCGGCTATCGCCTGATCCGCTCCTACTGGGGCCGGGGCGATGCGACCGAAGCGGCCAGCGCCTGTTTGCGGCACGGCTTCGAGATGCTCAACTACCCCGAGATCTGCGCTACAGCGTCGGTGGACAATCAGGCCTCCAACCACATCCTGCAGAAGATCGGGTTGAAGCAGGGAGCACCGTTCGTGTTCGACGGGAAGGAGTGCAACTGGTACAGCTTGAGGAAGGAGGAATTCCTGCCAGGGAATTAGAAGAGCGCTAACGCTCCACGCGCCACACCTGCGCACCGGTCCGCTCCGAAGAGGCGATGATCCAACGCACGGTGATGTGATGGAATGCGGATAAGCGATGGAGGGTAAAGCGACGCGCAGTTCGCTGCACTCTGCGCACCGATCGATGGCTACAGCGCTGTGGAACGCCAACGCGTATTCAAGCCCGCCACCATGAACCGAATCATCCGCGATGTGCTGGGGCATATGGACCATTGGCAGTTGCTGATGCTGGACCGGTAGACCGTGGGGATGGGCGGAAGCAAGCCAGCGATGTCCGCCAAGGGCTGCACCTGGGCTACCACCCAAGAACTGAACCAGTGGATCCACGCACACTATAAGAACACTTCCCTGAAGGACCTGCGCGATCGGTTCGAGCAAACGCACGACGAAATGATGTCCCTCATCGAGCGGCATTCGGACGCTGAGCTCTTCACGAAACAGCGCTACGCTTGGACAGGAAGCACTTCGTTGGACGCGTACTTGGTGTCGGCCACCAGCAGCCACTATGCGTGGGCGCTGAAGCTGATCCGAAAAGGGCTGAACCAGAGCGGGGCATCATCTCGCCCTCCCGCTTGAGAGCACCTCAAGGCAATAGTGCGACCCTGACGGTGGCAGGTACGGCACCGTTGACAACCAGCAAGCCTCAAACGGACCGTTCGGTCTGTTTGCGAAGAATTCACCTACTTTCGCCCCGTGAACGTAAAGCACGATCGGGACCAAGTGGTGCAGGAAGGCCTGCAGTTGTTCTGCTCCAAAGGCTACGGCAGCGTGGGCCTTGACGAGATCTGCCAGACCACGGGCATGACGAAAGGGGCGTTCTACAACGCCTTCGGCAGCAAGGAGAACTTCCTGCTGGAGACCCTCGATCGCTTCGACCGGGACAACACCGCGCGCATCGTTCGAGAGCTGCAGCCCAGAGCGGATGTGTCGGCGGTAGAGCAGCTGAAGGCTTTCTACGGCGCCATGCTGAAGCACCAGCCCAAAGTGAACTACATGGGCTGCATGATGAACAACATGATGTCCGAGCTCGGCGCGCACAATGAGCAGGTGGCATTGGTCACGAAGAAGGGCTTCGAGCACATTATCAAGGCCGTGGCGCCAGCCGTGCAGCGCGCACAGGAGGAAGGAGACATTGACCCCGCTGCCGATCCGCTGGAGATCGCCGCGCTGCTTCACAGCACCTTCTACGGTGTGCTCACACGCGCCAAAAGCCTCGGAAGTACCCGCAAGGGCCACTCGACCATCGACCTCCTTTTCACCCAACTGAAACCCCGTTGACATGAGCAAGACCACCACCTTCAAGCGCGCCATCGAAGTGAACGTACCTCCCGCAAGAGCATGGGAGGTCCTTGCCGACTTCGGCCTTATCTGCCATGGCCACCCCGCGGTGGACACCTCACGTGTGACCTCCGTTCAGCGGGAAGGTGTGGGCGCAACACGGCACTGCGACTTCAACATCATGGGGGCCTCGGCCGAGGAGCGCGTGGTGGAGTGGAACCCGGGCCGCAACGTGAAGATCGAGGTGTACGAACTGCGCAAGATGCCCGGTATTGCCACCACCACCATGGACCTGGCCCTGGAACCCAAAGGCGAGAAGACCCTGTTGACCGCGACGATGAGCTACACGATGAAGAACCCCTTCTTCGACGTGATGAACGCCGTGATGATGCGCGGCATGAACAGCAAGCTGCTGGACGGGATCGTGGCCGGGCACAAGAAGTACATGGAGACCGGTGAGATCGTGAACAAGAAGACAGTGCTGGAGCTGGACAAGGTGGTGAAGCTGCAATAGGGCGCCTTGGGAAGTCGAGCACTGGGCTACCACCCTCCGCCACCACCTCCACCTCCTCCTCCACCGGAGAAGCCGCCCCCGCCCGAGCCACCGCTCTTACTGGGCGGCGTGCTGGAGGAGCTGACGCTGCTGGAGAGCGAAGAGGACATGCTGTGCGAGAACGCGCCGTAGTTCATGACGCGGCCGCTGTACCACACCGGATGGTAGCTGGGGTCCACCAATGCGCGGTCGATCATGCCTTGGAAGCGCTCGCCCCACACCTCCTCCACACCGAAGGCGATGGCGTAGGGCAGGTACTTCTCAAAAACCTCGGGCGTCATGGCGGGCGGGTTGAAGTATTGGAGCTGTTTCTCCTCCGCAGTGTTCAGGTACATCTTGAAGCCGAGCAGCCTGGAGCGCAGGGCCTGTTTCTCTTCGCTGGGCCGCTGGATGAGGTAAACGTAGAGCAGGAAGATGATCACGTTGGCCACCAGGAACGCGGCGATGTACACCACATCGTTGTCGCCCAAGTATTGGTTGTGCAGCACGATCAGGGAGATGAAGCACACGGACGCGGTGAGCATGGGGATCCACCAGAAGTGCCAATTGCGGCCCTTGGCCAGGAAGTCGTGCCACTGGCCGTCCAGGGTGCCCCGGAACGCACTGGCCATGCTCTGCACGCTGGGGTCGTACGTGCCATCGATCTCGTACCGTTGCTGGCCACTGCCGAACATGCGGTTGAGCAGCTCCTGCTCCTCGCGCGGCAGATCGGTGCCTGCCTTCAGTTTCACGATGGTATAGGTCCGCTTGTGGAACAGACCCAACAGCACGTCCTCCTCCTTCTCCTCAATGCGGATGTGGCCCTTCACCGCCAGGCTGATCATGGCGGGAGTGATGTGGTTGTTATCCGGACCACCGTTCATCACCGTGGCCACGGAGGCGGGTGAGAGGCCGTCGGGCGGCTCGAAGAGCGGGATCACCGTGGGCATGTCCGGATCGCGACCGTGGCGCCCCCAGGTGATGAAGTAGTACAGCAGCAACAACAGCGTGATGAGGCTGCCCACGATGGGCACGGCAAATTGCTCCCACAACGTGGGCGGCGGCGGTTCGGCCACCACGCCTTTCTGGAAACCGACCGCCACCGTGAGGCCTTCGTACGTGTCCAAGGCGCGGCCGGTGAAGCGCACCGTGCGCGCGTCGAGGATGGAATCCGAGCAGGCGGTCTCGGTGCTGCCGAAGGAGCCCGTATAGCAGGCGGTCCGATGCACCTGGGCCGCGGCAGGCAGGTGGATCAGAGCCGAGATACTGTCCACCGCGAAGGCCCAGCCATTGCCGTTCACGTTCCAGTAGATCTCGTCGAAGTCGGGGAAGAAGCCCACCTGTCCCTTGGTGGTGTACGTGATGGTGTAGGGGTAGTCGCCGGGGTCGAGGAAGTTGCCCTCGCTGCCCACATACACCACGAAGTCGTCGCCTTCGGTTTCGGTGTGGTAGGGCGAGGTGGCGCCGAACACCTGC
>CAZQFG010000065.1:0-13852 GCA_964592515.1 uncultured Chryseobacterium sp.
CAAGATCCCCGTGTTGCATGCCAACGCCAAGCCCCACTGGGAACTCGGCGAGGAATATGGATTCCTGCACATGGACCTCGGCGTGAAGATCACGGGCGCCGGTTTCCCGGTGTACAGCGGCCAGGGCGCCAAGCTGCAGCGCGCGCTCATCGCCTTCTTCCTGGACCGCGCCACGGCGGCCGGTTACCGCGAGATCATTCCGCCGCACATGGTGAACGCGGCCAGCGCCTTTGCCACGGGCCAGCTGCCCGACAAAGAGGGCCAGATGTACCACGCCACCGTGGACGATCTCTACCTTATCCCTACAGCCGAGGTGCCAATCACCAACCTGTACCGCGACGAGATCGTGGACGCGGACAAGCTGCCGGTGAAACTGGTGGGCTACACGCCGTGCTTCCGTCGCGAAGCGGGCAGCTACGGGGCCCATGTTCGCGGCCTTAACCGTGTGCACCAGTTCGACAAAGTGGAGATCGTGCGCGTGGAAAAGCCCGAGGACAGCTACGCCGCACTGAACGATATGGTGGAGCACGTGAAAGGCCTGCTGCGCGACCTGGAACTGCCTTACCGCCAACTTCTGCTCTGTGGTGGCGACATGGGCTTCGCCAGCGCCCTCACCTACGACATGGAGGTATACAGCGCGGCCCAGCAGCGTTGGCTGGAAGTGAGCTCCATCAGCAACTTCGAGACCTTCCAGAGCAACCGCCTGAAGTTGCGCTACCGCGGCGAGGACAAGAAACCCCGACTGGCCCACACGCTGAACGGCAGTGCGTTGGCCCTTGCCCGCATCGTGGCAGCCCTGTTGGAGAACAACCAGACCCCCGAGGGCATCCGCATCCCCAAGGCGCTGCAGCCCTACACGGGCTTCGCGATGATCACCAAATGATCCACGGCATACGGTGCACGGCCTTCAGCGCGTTGGCTTGGGGAGCCCTGGCCATGGGCTGCGCACCCGCCACCCCCGACCCGGCCCAATTGAGCACCGTGGACAGCCTGATCACCACCACCGCAGCAGCCCTGCTCACTCTGAACGAGCTGGATGCCGGACGCTATGATCGCCTTGATTCCACCTACGAGGCCGCTAATAGCATGTTCCGCGCGCGTTTCAACGATACGCTGGACAGGAACAGCGCCCGTGTGCTGGGCGACCAATACCTGCTGTTGCGCGATGCACGGAAGCTGGGTGACGACCATCTACGCGTGGTCAGCGACCTGCGTTCCACCCGCGAACGACTGCACGCGTTGCGCAGCGACCTGTCCCAAGGTGCCATTGCCCCGATCAAGGGCACGGACATCATTGACCGCGAACGCACACAACACGCGGTCCTTACCGACGAGGTGTACCTTGTGATCGCCAATTATCGCGCTGTGCAACAGGCCTGGGACCGCCGCGATACGGTGGAACAATTGTTGTCGGCGCAAGCACGGTCCGTTCGTCCATGAAGCACCTCCTGCGCACCCTTCTGCTGCTCTTCGTGCTGCTGCCCTTGGGTCTGGCCGCTCAACCCGGCACCGACGAACAGTTGGCCGCGCAATACTTCCAGCAGGGCGACTACGAACGGGCGATCCTCTACTACGAGAAGCTGTATAAGCAGCAGCCCACCGAATACTACTACGAGCAACTGCTGAAGAGCCAATTGGGGCTGAACGACCTGGAGGCCGCGCAGAAGCTGGTGAAGGACCGTATGCGCCGCAACGACGACGACCCGCGCTACCCCATCGACATGGGCAGTGTGCTTAAGCTGGCCGGTCAGCCGGATAAGGCCGCGAAAGAGTTCGACAAGGCGTTGAAGATGATGCGGCCCGACCAGAACAGCGTGCGCACCGTGGCCAATGCCTTCACCCGGGTGAACGAACTGGACCTGGCCCTTGAAGCATACGAACGTGGCCAGCGCAACGTGAAGGACGGCATGACCTTCCACTATGAGATGGCCGGACTTTACGCCGCGAAGGGCGATGTGCCGCGCATGGTGAACGCCTACCTCGACCTGCTCACCGTAAACGAAGGATACATGCAGGCCGTGCAGAACGCCCTTTCGCGCCACATGGACTTCGAAGTGGCGGACGACCGTACCGAATTATTGCGGACCGAACTGCTTCGCCGCATCCAACGCTCACCGCAGCAGAGCATCTTCCAGGAAATGCTCATCTGGATGTACATCCAGCAAAAGGACCTTACGAGCGCACTGGTGCAATGCAAGGCCATGGACAAGCGCTTCAACGAAGGTGGCCTTCGCCTGATGGAACTGGCGCGCATTGCCAGCGCTAATGGCGACCACGCCACAGCCTATAAGTGCTACGAGTACGTACTGGGCCTGGGCCGCAACGATGCCACCTATTACCAGGCCCGCATTGGAGCTGTTCACACCCGCTACCTGGAACTGACCGGTCAGTCCGAACCGCTGCGCGCCGATCTGCTGGACCTTGACCAGCGCATGGCAGGCACCGTGAGCGAACTGGGCATGAACAAGCAGACGCTGGACCTGGTGAGCGAACGCGCGCACCTGCAGGCCTACTACCTCAACGACCACGCCGCTGCCGTTGCGCTATTGGAACAGGCCATGGAACTGCCTTCCATCGACCCCAAGACCAAGGGCCAGATAAAACTTGAGCTTGGCGATGTGTTCCTGATCTCTGGCGATATCTGGGAAGCCTCGCTGCTGTATTCACAGGTGGACCTCGACTTCAAGTACGATGTGCTGGGCCACGAGGCCCGCCTGCGCAATGCCAAGGTGAGCTTCTATGCCGGCGACTTCCTTTGGGCGCAGGCACAACTTAGCGTGCTGAAGGCCAGTACCAGCAAGCTGATCGCCAACGATGCCATGGAACTGAGCCTGCGCATCACCGACAACCTGGGACCGGACAGCAACGCCGTTCCCTTGAGCTACTTCGCACATGGCGAACTGCTGCGCGTGCAGCACCGCTATGACGAGGCCCTGCTCACACTGGACACGCTGGACAAGGAATACCCCATGCACAGCCTCGGCGATGATGTGCTGTATGAACGTTACCGCATCGCTTATGCACGGCGGCAATACGCACAAGCCGCGGCATACCTGGACAAGGTGTTAGAGCTCTATCCCAACGACATCCTAGTGGACAATGCGCTCATCGACCTGGGGCGCTTGTACGAGGATGTGCTGAAGGACCCGGAAAAGGCCAAGGGCTATTATGAGCGCCTGCTCTTTGAGCAAACGGGCAGCATCTTCGTGCCCGAGGCGCGCGACAGGTATCGGAAACTGCGCGGAGATAAGCTGGACGGACCCGAGGAACCGAAGCCACCCACACATCCATGATCGTCTACAACGTCACGGTGAACATCGACCACGAAGTGCACGACGCGTGGTTGGAATGGATGAAGGAAGTACACATCCCCGATGTGATGGCGACCGGGCTATTCACCGAGAGCCGCATGTTCCGCGTACTGGCCGAAGAGGAAGGCGGCCTCACCTACGCTGTGCAATACACCGCAGCGGACATGGCCCATTACGAACGCTATCGCGACGAACATGCACCGCGCCTGCAGGCCGATGCACAGGCCATGTATGGCGGGCGTTTCGCGGCCTTTCGTACGCTGCTGGAAGTGGTGCATCCCAAATGACCAGCGTTCGTCCCAAGAAGCAGTTCGGCCAGCACTTCCTGAAGGAGGATGCCATCGCTCAACGCATTGGCGAAGCGCTCACGCACCACGGCGGCTACCGTCGCGTACTGGAGATCGGCCCGGGCACCGGAGCTCTCACCAAGCACCTGATGCACCGTACCGATATCGATCTCACGTGCATTGAACTAGATGGCGAGGCTGCGGCCCATTTGCGCGCACACCATCCGGAGCTGAAGCTGATCGAGGGCGATTTCCTTCGGCTGGACCTGCGCAGGCTGGGTGAGGACAACTTCGCCATCATTGGCAACTTCCCCTACAACATCAGCACGCAGATCGTCTTTCAAGTTCTGGAGCACCGCGACAGATGCACCGAGGTGGTGGGTATGTTCCAGAAGGAAGTGGCCGACCGCATACGGGCACCGCATGGCAGCAAGACCTACGGCATAACCAGTGTGCTGGCCCAGGCGTTCTACGATGTGGACCTGCTCTTCCACGTGGAGCCCGGCTCATTCATCCCACCTCCCAAAGTGCGCTCCTCGGTGATCCGTATGCGACGCAACAACACCGAACGGCTTGCGTGCGATGAGGCCCTTTTCTTCCGCGTGGTGAAAACAGCCTTCAACCAGCGGCGCAAGACCCTTCACAATGCCCTGAAACCGCTGCCCGAAATGGCGCACCGGAGCCTTCCCGCGGCCTTTGCGGGAAAACGCGCCGAACAGCTCAGCGTGGCCGACTTCGTTGCGGTCACACAGACCTGCATGGGCTGAGCGACCGCAGCATGCCCGGTGCGGCTTCCGTACCTTGGCAGCCCTTCCCGCAAGGGGCACCCATGGAAGGCCGACCATGTCATTCGAGCTCACCAAGACGATCCTCGACCGTATCCGCACCGATGTGGAGGACGGACGTGATAGTTCCGTACAGGAGCTGCTGAGCGAGCTGCACCCCGCCGATATCGGTTCCATCCTGGACCGGCTCACCGTTGAGGAGGCCGTATACGTGTACCGCCTGTTGGAGCCCGAAGAGGCTGCGGAGGTACTGTTGGAGCTGGACGAGGACCGGCGCGAGGAACTGCTGGGCTCGCTCACGAGCCGCGAGATCGCGGAGGACGTGCTGGAGCACATCGACTCCGACGATGCGGCCGACGTGGTCTCCGAGCTTTCCGAAGAGAAACAGCGCGAGGTGATCGCCCTGCTCGATGACGCGGAACAACGCGAGGACATCGAGGAACTGCTGACCTACGAGGAGGGCACGGCAGGCGCCCTGATGGCGAAGGAACTGGTACAGGTGCGTACCGATTGGAACGTGGCCCGTGCCGTGGTGGAAATGCGTCGCCAAGCACAGGAAGTAGAGCATGTGTACACCGTGTACGTGGTGGACAAGGATGATCACCTGTATGGCATCCTTCCGCTGAAACAGTTGCTGTTCTCAGCTGAGAGCACACGCACGCTGATCAAGCACATCTGCGACACCGATGTGGAATCGGTGAAAGTGGACACCGATGTGGAGGAGGTGGTGAAGCTCATGAAGAAGTACGACGTGGTGGTGTTGCCGGTCGTTGACGCCGAGAACAGGCTCGTGGGCCGCATCACCTTCGACGACGTGATGGACGTTATGAGCGATGAGGCCACTGAGGACTACCAACTGGCCAGCGGTATCAGCGAGGACGTGGACGCCACGGACACCCCGTTGGTGCAAATGCGCGCACGGCTGCCATGGCTGCTCATCGGCCTGGCGGGGGGCATCCTCTCGTCACAGATCATTGCGCAGTACGAAGGGCAATTGCGCATCGATCCCAAGATGGCCTTCTTCATGCCATTGATCGCTGCAACGGCAGGGAACGTGGGGGTGCAATCGAGCGCAATCGTGGTGCAGGGCCTCGCGCTCGGCTCCTTGGACGGCGTGAACATTTTCGCCCGCCTGTGGAAGGAATTGCGCGTGGCGGTGATAACAGCACTCGTGTGCGGCCTGCTCATCTTCCTGGTGAACCTGGGGCTGCACGAAACACAGGCGCTCACCTATACGGTCAGCATCGCCCTGTTCTCGGTGATCCTATCCGCGGCCATGTTCGGCACGGTGATCCCCCTGGCTCTCGACCGCTTGAAGGTCGATCCTGCCTTGGCCACGGGACCATTCGTTACCACGCTGAACGACATCTTCGGCCTGCTCACCTACTTCTCGGTGGGCCACCTGATGTACGGCCTGTTCCCCTGATCCATTACCATGCGCATTGCCTTTGTGGACAGCGTACACCCGGTACTGGCGGAGCGCCTTGAAAGGACCGGGCACTCCACTACGGCGCTGCATCAGTTGGATGATGCTGCGCTCTGTGAGGCATTGACCGACTTCGACGGCATCGTGGTGCGCAGCAGGCCGCTTTCCGCTGAACTGCTCCGCCACGCGCCTTCATTACGGTTCGTGGCACGCGTGGGATCGGGCACCGAGAACATTGACCGGACCTATTGTGATACGCGATCCATTCGTGTGATCAACAGCCCGGAAGGCAATCGTGACGGCGTTGGCGAACTCTGTGTGGCACAACTGCTGGCCTTGCTGAAACACACGCACCGCGCCAACGACCAGGTACACCATGGCCTATGGGCGCGCGAAGAGAACCGCGGCACGGACCTGTTCGGCAAGAACGTGGGCATCATCGGCTTTGGGCACATGGGCCGCTCATTCGCGCAGAAGCTCGGCGGATTTGGCGTGAAGGTGCTGGCGCATGACAAGTACCGGACACCCGACATAGGCGGCCATGTGGAGGCCTGTTCACTGGACGAAGTGCTGGCCGCGAGCGATGTGATCAGCCTGCACCTCCCGCTCACTGCCGAGACCGCGCACTTTGCGAATGCAGCGTTCTTTGACCGTGTACAACGGCCCGTCTGGTTCATCAACACGTCGCGCGGCCCGGTGGTGCAGACAGAAGCACTGCTCGATGCAATGGACCAGGGGCGTGTACGTGGGGCGGCGTTGGATGTGCTGGAGTTCGAGCGAGCCGACCTATCCGGCCTCGACCCTGCTTTGGAACCCGCCGTGCAAAAGAGACTGTTCGGGCATCCGGGCGTATTGCTCACACCTCACATTGCCGGCGTAACACATGAGGGAAAGTTCAACATGGCCTCCATACTTGCCGACAAGATCATCGATGCCTTTCCGAATGACCCGCAGCCTTAAGACCCTGTCCGTCGCGTTCGCCGCACTCCTGCTCTACGCCTGCATGCCACCCTTTAAGAACTCCCATCCGGACGTACATGGCCACCGGGGCTGTCGTGGGCTGTTGCCGGAGAATTCGCTGCCGGGATTTCTAAAAGCCGTGGAAATGGGTTGCGACTTCCTGGAGCTTGATGTGGTGATGAGCGGTGATGGACAGGTGATCGTCTCGCACGAACCTTGGATGAACGAGGTCATCTGCATCACACCTGATGGCGATGACCTGACGGCAGAGCAGGGACACGCCCTGAACCTTTTCCACATGACCGTTGCCGATATCCAACGGTATGACTGTGGCAGCCGTGAGCAGGAAAGGTTCCCAGACCAGGAGCAGCGCAACACCTACAAGCCCACCCTGCGCGAAGTGGTGGAGGCCGCGGACGAACATGCATTAATGAGCGGCGCGGTCAGCCCCTCATACAACATCGAGATCAAGAGCGATCCGGAATGGTACGGTGTATTTCAGCCCCGTCCGGAGCCCTACGTGGAGGCCATTATCGCTACGATCGACAGCCTGGGCATTGCCTCACGCTGCATCGTGCAGTCCTTTGACCCCGCAGTGCTCGAAGCCGTGCATGCCCAACGCACCGACATCACCCTTGCCTTGCTGGTGGAGAACAAGGATGGGTTGGACAAGAACCTCGCACGCCTCAGCTTCAAGCCCGCTATCTACAGCCCCTACTTCGAGCTTGTGGACAGCGCTTTGTTGGAGAAGCTCCGCCAAAAGGACATCGAACTGGTGGTGTGGACGGTGAACGAGAAGAAGGACATCAAGCACATGCTGCAGCTCGGTGTCGACGGCATCATCAGCGATCATCCCGACCGCGTGATCGCGGCTTTGGAAGAGCAGGACTGATCGATCAGCGCAGCAATGCGGCCACCTCCGCCTCGAACCTATCGAGGTCCGTGTTCCATTGAGCCGCCTGCTCCGAGGCTCCCGTGGCGGTCAGCGCAGCGCACAACGTGGTGAATCGCTCTGCATCGATATGTGCCAGCTGCGGTTTCAGCGTGTGAACCACCCGCACCACTTTCGTATGATCGCCAATGGCCCTTGCCTGGCGCAAGGCCTCCAATCGCCCCGGAGCCTGTGCCCGGAACATGCCCACCACCAGATCATCGGGGGCTTCTGCAACAGGAACGATCGGTCTTACCGCCGGAATGGGCGCAACAGGTGGAGGCGCCAATGGTGCCATAGGCTCCAACGGCTTGGTAGCGAGCGCGGCCCTTACCTGATCCAGTTCCGCACGCAAGGCACTTAGCTCGGTCCGTGTGCGCTTTCGTTCGCGACGAGCAGCCCATGCGATACTGACCAGGACCATTAACCACACCAACGCCAGAAGCACGGTGGTCCATCGCCACCGGTCGGCAACGGCTCGTTCCGCAGTGACATTCTGCTCCATTCGTTGGGCTTGTTCGGCCCATGCGTTCTGCAAGCTGTCCTGCTGACCGACCGCCTTCTCTTGTTCGATCCGCTGCAACTCCTCCGCGATCTGTACTTGCCGATCATTCCATTCCTTCGTGAGGGCGATCACCGTCCGGGCCTCCTCGAACGCCCCGCGCCAATTTCCGGAAGCACGCTGCAGCTCCATCAGCCCCTGGTGTGCACGGAGCCGCTCATCGGCCGCAAGACGGGCGGTATCAGCGATCAGTGCGGCCTCGGCGTACAACTTCTTTGCCTGTGCAGGCTTCACCAACGGGGCCAACATGATGCGTGTGCGTGCCGCCACCAGCGCATCGCCAACAGAATCCGCCCAGTGGATCTTGGACCAATGCTCGGCGATCGCTTCCTTCTCCGCATCAATGTCCTGTCCGCTTCGTTGAGCCTGCGCAACAGCAGCCATGGCCCATGCCAGAAGGAACAACACGAGAAAGCGCAACGACTGGTGCATGGGTATCGGACAGGTGATGTTGAACAGGCTATTTCAGTACGAAGCGTGCCGTGGTGCGCGATCGTTGTTCGAGCAGCACCTCCCTTCCACCGGTGAGGGCTGCCAGCGTAGCATCATCATAGTGGCGCACCGTGACCAGTTCGCAGCCCTGGTTGTAGCGCACCTCATAGACCTTGCGCAACTCCTCGATCAACTCGAGGGAGCGCGGGGAATCATCCACCACCACACTGAAGGCGAGCGCGCTGTTCTGCATCAGATCGATGCGCACGTTGCGTTGGGCGAACATCCAGAAGATGCCGCTCAGGTTCTCCTCCACGATGAAGCTCAGATCGCGCGGCGTGATGCTGATGAGCAGCTGCTTCGGCTTTACGATGAACGAGGGGATCAGCGAATCGTTGTCGCTCCGATCATCGATGGTGCTACCGGGTGCGCCCAGGTCCACAAAGGATCGCACGTAAAGCGGGATGTGCTTCTTCTGCAACGGCTGCAGCGTGCGCGGATGGATCACGCTGGCGCCGAAGTAGCTGAGCTCGATGGCCTCGCGATAACTGATATGGCTGAGCAACTTCGTGTCCGGGAAGCGCTTGGGGTCCGCATTGAACATGCCGGGCACATCCTTCCAGATGGTGACGCTCTCGGCGTCGAGCAGGTAAGCGAAGATGGCAGCGCTGAAGTCCGAGCCTTCACGCCCGAGCGTGGTGGTCTGTCCATCCGCCGTGCGGCCAATAAAGCCTTGTGTGAGCACTCGCGCAGGACGAGAGGTTAACAGTGGGGCCAGGTAACGGGCCGCCATGTTCTCACAGGCCTGCCACTCCACCTTCGCAGCACGGAAACTCCCATCGGTACGCACCACGGTGCGCGAATCGAGCCAGGTGTTCGCGATACCGGCGTGATTCAGGTGTGCGCTCACCACCAGCGTGCTCCATACTTCGCCCAGCGATACGATCTGGTCATAATCCTCGTCCACCCGACCACTGGAACGTTGTGCCAAGGTCCGTTGTAGTTCACGGAACGAAGCATCCAGCGCGGTCCTTGCCCCATCATCACCGGGAGCCACTTCATCCAGCACCGCATCGTGTGCGGCCCTAAGCGCTTCGACCAAGGGTTTCGTAGGGCGACCTTCCGAAAAGGCCCATACCACCTCCTCCAGCGCATTGGTGGTCTTGCCCATAGCGCTCACCACGATCAACAGATCGTCATCGGGGAAATGCGAAAGCACCTTCGCCACGTTGCGCACCCCAGCCGCGTCCTTTACGCTGGCCCCACCGAACTTAAAGACCTTCATTTACTTGCTATCTGTTCAAGCTGTTCCGTTCCAAGCGACCCGTTGATCCACTGGGGATCCATTGCAGCGCCAAAACGCTCATAAAACCGGATGGCATCGACATTCCA
The DNA here is from genome assembly GCA_964592515.1 of uncultured Chryseobacterium sp. Classification (GTDB taxonomy): domain Bacteria; phylum Bacteroidota; class Bacteroidia; order Flavobacteriales_F; family PHOS-HE28; genus PHOS-HE28. Next base: position 10,087 of record CAZQFG010000065.1, read on the forward strand.
ATCCAGCACTTGCCACAACATCCCGCTGTACCCCTTCTCCAGGGCGTAGGCAGCGCATGTGCGGAACAGGCGTTCTCCGATGCGGTGCCCCCGCGCATGCTCCGTCACGATGATATCCTCCAGGTAGAGCCGACGCCCCTTCCAGGTGGAGTAGCGCTCATAGCAAACGGCCATGCCCTGGATCGTGCCATTCACCTCGGCCACCCAACCCACCCACACCGGATCCGGGCCGAAACCCGCATCCCGCATGTGCTCCTCGGTCACTGTCACCTCTTCCGGGGCACGTTCGAACAGCGCCAGCTCCCGCACCAATTCCAGCATCCGTGGCACATCGGGTGCTTCCGCCTTGCGAATGACGACGTTCATGGACACAAAGAAAGCAGAGCCGCATCTTTGCAGCATGTCCGACATCAAGACCCTCTCCGAGTTCATCGTTGAACGCCAGGCCGACTTCCCGGGCTCCACGGGCGACCTGAGCAGCCTGCTCACCGCTTTCCGCCTGGCCGCCAAGATCGTGAGCCGCGAGGCCAACAAGGCGGGCCTCATGGCCGACATCCTCGGCGCCGCTGGCAACGAGAACGTGCAGGGCGAAGAGCAGCAGAAGCTCGATGTCTACGCCAACAACCTCTTCATCCGCATGATGCGCACGCAGGGTGCGGTGTGTGCCGTGGCCAGCGAGGAGAACGACGACATCGTGCACTTCGACAACGGAGGCAAGTACGTGGTGACGATGGACCCGCTGGATGGCAGCAGCAACATCGATGTGAACGTGAGCATCGGTACCATCTTCAGCATCTACAAGCGCATCAGCACCGGGCCTAAAGCAACGCTGGAGGACTTCCTGCAACCCGGCAGTGCACAGGTGGCGGCGGGCTACATCGTGTACGGCAGCAGCACCATGCTCGTGTACAGCACCGGCCATGGCGTGAACGGCTTCACACTTGACCCCAGCATTGGTACCTTCTGCCTGAGCCATCCCGACATGAAGACCCCGGAGGAGGGCAAGATCTACTCCATCAACGAGGGCAACTGGTACGAGTTCAGCGATGGCGTGCGTACCTACATCGATACCTGCAAGCAGAAAAAGATGAGCGCGCGCTACATCGGCAGCCTGGTGGCCGACTTCCACCGCAACCTGCTCAAGGGCGGCGTGTATCTCTACCCCGGCACGCAAAAAGCCCCGAACGGCAAGCTGCGCCTGTTGTACGAGGCCAACCCGCTCGCCTTCCTCGTGGAGCAGGCCGGCGGCATGGCCACCGATGGCACCACCCGCATCCTGGACCTTAAGCCCACCGAGCTGCACCAGCGCTGCCCCTTGTACATTGGCAGCAAGGCGATGGTGGAAAAGGCCATGGGCAACGCTTGAGCCGCTTTCCCTGTCCTTTTCCGAACGCCAGCGCGGTTGGCGTGTACTGCTCCTTCGCTGATCCGATCTTCATGCGACACACGTTCCTCCTTTCCGCGCTGCTCCTGTCCTTCGCCACCCACGCCCAGTGGGAATTGGTCACGCCGATCAAGACCCGCAGCGAGTTCACCGCACTGCACATGGTGAGCGATGCGGTCGGCTTCGCAGTGGACAACCCGATGGGTGCGATCCTGCGCACCAGCGATGGTGGCCACCACTGGGAGCGCATGGTGAACGGCCTGACCAATAACCCCATCGGCATGCACGTGTGGGACGACCAGCGGGCCATCGCGGTGGGCGAGAACGGCAGCGTATACCGCACCACCGATGCCTTCACCACCATTACCAGCAGTAACAACGTGCTCTTCGGGCACTTCAGCTGCGTGTTCTTCGTGAACGACACCCTTGGCTGGGCGGGCACCGGAGCAGGGCGGGTGTACCGCAGCACGGATGCCGGAGCCAACTGGACGCTGATGAACAGCGGCCTTGGCACCAGCAACGACATCCATGGCATCCAGTTCCTGGACACGCAGACGGGCTACCTGGTTTGCGCCGGTGGCGGCACGGTGCGCAAGAGCACCGATGGCGGCCTCACCTGGCAGGAAAGCTGGGGCGGTGCGAACACCACCTTCCTCGACCTGCACTTCTTCGATGACCTCACGGGCGTGTGCGTGGGCCTTGCCGGCATTGTGGTGCGGACGACCGACGGCGGTTCCACCTGGGACAGTATTCCCAGCAACAGCAACTACATCATGAACAGCCTCGACGCGCAGGGCGATGTGCTGGTGGCGTGCGGCTGGTGGGGGCGCACCATCCGCAGCACCGATGCCGGGCTCTCGTGGACCGAGCTCCAAGTGGGTAACAGCGAGCACCGCAGCATCTCGTTGCTCCCTAGCGGGCAGGCCGTGATGGGGACCGATGGCCGCATCCACGGCAGCAGCGACCTGGGCCTCACCTGGTCCATTCGCCACCTCGGCACTTTCCACACGCGCTTGAACAAGGTGAGCTTCATGAATGCGGACACCGGTGTGGCCGTCGGTTGGCAGACCACCGGCGGCCTCGAGAGCGGCCTATTGCGCACCATCGACGGCGGACGGAGCTGGACGAACGCCGGCACCGGTGGATTGGGCGTTCACGTGAACCCTGCGGGCCAGGGTTGCCTGGGTGGCGGCAGCGGCGCCTTCGCGCGCACCGCGAACGGCTTTGACACGCGCACACCGGGAAGCGGACCGAACGTTGCGATCCGCTGCACCTGGACGATCGACGCGAACACCCACTTCGTGGCCGGTGGCGCGGTCTTCGGTGGCATCTACCGCACCACCAACGCAGGTGCCAGCTGGACCCAGGTCCTCAATGTGGGCAACATCACCATCAGCGACCTCTGGTTCACCAGCGCACAGAACGGCTACGCGGTGGGTGAATACGGCGACAACTACCGCACCACCGATGGCGGCGCCACGTGGGTACCGATGACCGGCACACCCGGCGGACACACCGTGTTCTTCCTGGACGAGGACCATGGTTGGATGAAGTACCGGCGAACGGTGGATGGCGGCGCGACCTGGACGGACATCAATGGCGCACAGACCACCATGAGCATGTTCTTCACGAGCGTGGACACCGGTTATACCGTGATGTCTTCCGGACAGACCCTTAAGACCGTGGATGGCGGGCTCACCTGGGTGACCATCCTTCCGGAGATCCTCAACACGACCGTGGGCGACGCGACCTACGTTGATGGCGCGATCGTCATCGTGTGCAACAACGGCGACATCTTCCGCGCGCAGATCGGATGTCCTGCGATCACGGCCGTGCCCGTGATCACCGAAAATGGCAACACGCTGTGCACCACCACCAGCGGCACTGCCCAATGGTTCCGCAATGGCGAACCGCTCGCCGGGGATGGCTCCAATTGCATCGAGGCAGTGGAAACCGGTGCCTACACGGTTGTCGTTACGGATGCACTGGGTTGTGTTTCCGCACCCTCGTCTCCAGTGCAAGTGATCCAGACACTGACGGCGGAACAGGTTGCACTGACCGGGCTCCTGGTCTTCCCGAACCCGGCCACACAGCTTGTCCGCATCGCGCATCCTGGCTACACCGGCGCAAGCCAGGTCATGATCATGGATGCGCACGGCCGCATGGTGTGGAGCGGGCGCATGGTCGGAACGGGGTTCAGCGTGGATGTCTCCAACTGGTCGCCCGGGCTGTACTTGGTGCGCTTGATCACACCGAGCGGAACGGAGGTGGTGCGCTTTGTGAAGGAATAGGGAACGCCGAACGAAGGGGGTTCATTCCGGCCCATCACGGCGCGCACAAGATCCCCGCGCTGTTGAAATAGCCGAATTTGTTGGCCATAGC
>CAZQFG010000066.1:0-13651 GCA_964592515.1 uncultured Chryseobacterium sp.
CTTCCTGGCCAACTTCATCTACTTCGCCATACCGGTGTTCCAGACCTTCAACACCTCATTGGAAGGTCACCAGCACAACATGCCGTACAGCTCTTGGGCGAGTGCAAAGGTGGAGCAGCATTTGGACCGCACGGGTGAGGCCTTGAAGGAATTCTCGGCCCGGTATGCATCGGCCTCTGCCAATAATGCCAAGCTGATGCTGGTGGTCATGGTGTTCCTGCTGGTACTGCCCGTGGCGTTATTCTATTTTAGGAAGCGTCCCTACTTCAGTGCATATGTCACTGCCGCCTTCGAGCTGATGGCGTTCCATGTTTGGGTGTCGACCATTACGCTGGGCATGGCCTTCGGGCTGTTGGTCGCTTTGTTGAACAAGGTCGGTCTTCAAACAGCGTTAGTGGATGCTGATACATACCTGGGCATTCCGTTGGTCCTGCTGCATCTTTGGGTCACCATCGGCATTGGTCGGCGCTTTTTCGGATGCTCCTGGACGGGTTCTGTATGGCGTGCCGTGGCCATGCTGTTCGGACTACAGTTCGCGCTCACCGCTTATCGCCTGCTTCTGTTCTTGGCCACCATGTGGAGCATCAACGCATGAACGACCCCCTCATCTCGCTGCACCGCCAGCGCACCCATTTCGAAACGGGCGCTACACGGCCATACACCGCGCGTCGCGATGCCTTGAAGCGCCTGCACGATAGCATGCGCAAACACGAGGAGGAGTTGTTGGTAGCCATGCACGCCGACATGCGGAAACCACGTTTCGAGGCCTACCTGAGCGATGTGGGTCTGGTGTATGCCGAGATCGCACACGCGTTGGCGGGCCTGAAGGAATGGATGCGTTCGGCGCACCCGCCCACGCCATTGGCCTTGCAGGTGGCCTCCAGCACCCTGCGCCCCGAGCCGCTGGGCGTGGTGCTGATCATTGCACCGTGGAACTACCCGGCGTTGCTGGTGCTCTCGCCCCTGGTTGGCGCCATTGCCGCGGGCAACTGCGTGGTGGTGAAGCCCAGTAATGAGACGCCCCGCACGGCGGCGGTGCTGGAGCGTATCATCGGCGAAGCGTTCGCGCCGGAGCATGTGCTGGTGGTGCAGGGGCCTGGCCGCATGTTGGGGCCGCAGCTGATCGAGCCATTCCGTTTCGATCACATCTTCTTTACGGGCAGCCCGAACGTAGGTAGGCAGATCATGGCCCTCGCGGCACCGCACCTAACGCCAGTTACATTGGAGCTGGGTGGCAAGAGCCCCGCCATTGTTGACCGTAAGGTGGACCTTGACCGTGCGGCACAGCGCATCGCTTGGAGCAAGTACTTCAATGCCGGGCAGACCTGCATTGCCACGGACCACGTGTTGGTGCATCACACGGTGATGGAGCCCTTCATCGATGCAGTGGCGAAGCATGTGAAGCGCTTCTATGGCAGCGACCCGCAGCAAAGCCCGCATTTCGCGCGTTTGGTGAACGACCGGCGTTTCCAGGTGGTGAAGGACTACCTGCAACATGGACAGGTGGCGATGGGTGGCACCCACGCCGCCGCCGACCGCTACATAGCCCCCACTGTGCTGGTGGACGTGCCGGTGGATGCGCCGCCCATGCGCGAGGAGGTCTTTGGTCCGGTGATGCCGGTGGTACCGTGGTCCGAGCGCGAGGAGGTACTTGCCATGGTGAAGCGCAATCCCTTCCCCCTCGCCACCTACGTGTTCAGCAACGACCGCAGTGCGCAGCGCTACTTCACGGAACGCATTGCCTTCGGAGGTGGGTGCATCAACCATTGCATGCTGCATTTCGGGCACCCCGACATGCCGTTCGGTGGGGTGGGCACCAGCGGTATGGGCCGGTATCACGGCAAGGCCAGCTTCGATCTGTTCACGCACCACAAGGGTGTGGTACACGCCAGCACCCTCATTGAGCCCGGTATTCAATTGCCGCCCTACACGAGCATGAAGGAGCGCGTGCTGCGGTGGGTGCTGGGGTGAGCGCGTTGCTTATGTGACACGAGTTACTGGCCACGCAGTGGAAGATGCGGAGGTTTGGCCTTCCGAACCCTCAGACCATGAAGTTCCGTGCCCTCAGCCTGTTCCTGTTCGCCCTGCCCATCACCCTTGCCGCCCAGCATCTGGGCGACCGGCGCGTGGTGTTGCAGGAGATCACCGTACCCAACATGCCCGGCATCCAGTCGTTCGCTTGGGCGCAGTATGATGGCGAGTGGCTGCTGATCGGCGGTCGTACGGACGGCTTGCACCGCAGGCAACCCTTCGCCGCCTTCCTCGCTGCGGACAACAACACCAGTGCATACGTGGTGAACCCCGCCACCGCGCAAGTGTGGAGCGCGAGCATTTCCACGTTGCCCACCACGATCTTCGAACAGCTGCAGTGCACGAACATGGAGTTCGAGGTACGGGGCAACACGCTCTACATCATTGGAGGCTACGGTTTCTCGCCCACGGTGAACGACCACATTACACATAGCAAGCTCACGGCTGTTGATGTGCCGGGTGCCATCGCCGCGATCAAGACCGGAGGAGCGTTGGCTCCGCACTTTCGGCAGATCAACGATGCGCGTATGGCGGTCACCGGCGGCTACTTGGGTCTGTTGAACGATGAGTTCTACCTGGTGGGCGGACAGCGTTTCATGGGGCGATACAATCCGCAGGGCCCGGACTTCGGGCCTGGCTTCATTCAGGAGTACACCAACGCCATCCGGCGCTTCCGCATCACCGATGATGGAACCGCAATGAGCATCACCGACTTCGCTGAGACCGTGGACACGGTGAACCTGCACCGCCGCGATTACAACCTGGTGCCACAGGTCTTCCCGGGTGGTGGGCTCGGCTTCACGGCGTTCACTGGTGTGTTCCAATATGTCAGCGACATCCCGTGGTTGAACACGGTGGACATTACACCCGATGGCTACACCGTGGTGCCCGGTTTCGAGCAGCTGCTCAACCAATACCACACGGCCCATATGCCGGCCTGGTCAGCACAAGAGGAGCGCATGAGCACGATCTTCTTCGGCGGCATCGGGCAGTACTACTTCGATGCCGAAGGCCAGTTGTGGGACGACCCCAACGTGCCTTTTGTGAACACCATCAGCAAGGTGGAACGCGCCGCGAACGGAAGCATGACGGAGACGGCCATTGGCACCATGCCAGCGCTGCTGGGGTCCAGTGCCGAGTTCATCGCTGACCCCGAAGTACCAACGACCTACGTTGGTGTCATCGACCTGGACCAACTGACCGCTGACACGGTGCTCGCGGGCCATATCGTTGGAGGCATCCAGAGCAGTGCGGCCAACATCTTCTTCATCAATACAGGCACACAGAGCGATGCCAGCACACGGCTCTTCAGGGTGCTGTTGGTGCGTGATGTGACCACGGGAGTTGATGGTACTACTGACGCCAACGTGCCATTGCGCGCTTGGTTCGCCAATGCGGATCAGCTGGTGACCGAAGTGGATGTGCCCATCGCCGGCAAGGTGGAAGTGAGCCTGCTGGACAGCAATGGCCGCTTGGTGCGCAAGCTGATGTCGGCACGTATGCCGGCGGGACCGCAGCGATTGCATAGCGATGTGAAAGGCCTTGCGCCCGGTGCCTATGTGGTGGAGATGGTGGCTGGCGGTCAGCGTAGTTCGGTGCGCATCGTGCGCTGATCTACTGCTCCAACACCCGTTCACCACGCACCGGCCGCAGCGCATCGCGTACCGGCTTCAGGTACTGCTCATCGCATTCCATGATGGCCGTGGTGCGCACCGTTTGCGGCGATACCCAGTGCCGGTAGCCGCTGATGTTCTCCCGCTTGCAGAACTCATCGAGGTGATGCAGGAAGTGCTCGGCCGTGGTCACGGAATCCGGACCGAAGAAGTCCCAGTGAAGGCGGATGAGTCCCATCGCGGAGAAGCGGCTACTTTGCGCAAAGGTGGACACGGTGCTCTACTTTCTGGCCGCTGCGGTGGCAAGTTTCATCGGCTCGTTGCAGGCCGGGGTGGTCAACACGGCCGTGCTGGCGCACACCATTAAATGGGGCCGACATGCCGGGCGACGCATGGCGGTGGGTGGCTCCATCCCCGAGTTCTTCTATGCAGGCGTGGCCTTCTTCGGCGCGGGTTGGCTGGTGGAACAGCTGGGCATCGGCGCTACGGGGATCACCATCATCGTGTCCACCATCCTGCTGGTGCTGGGTATCTACTTCGTGTTCGTGTACCGCCCGAGTCCAGCCGCGCCCGGTGAGGACAAACTGACCGGCGACCTGCGACGTGGTGTGCTGCTGGGCATGGCCAATCCGCAGCTATTGCTCTTCTGGTGCGGTGTGAAGCTGATGCTCGTTTCGTTCAACATGTCGAGCGATACCTTGGTACACCTGCTGGCCTTCGCCCTCGGTGCGTTCACGGGCGCCATCATCCTGCTCATGATCCTGGTCCGCCTTGGTGTGAAGGCACAGGAGAAGCTCTCGCCGAAAGGGCTGCGTACGCTGTTCCGCAGCATTGGCGGCCTGCTGCTTGCGGCGGGTGCTTACGGCGTGATGCGTGCGCTGGGGTGGGTACCTTGAGCGGCGATCACGCCAACCGATCGCTCAGTAACCGCATCTCCATCATGGGCGCCATCTTCTCGTAGAGGATCCGGTAGGTGGTCTCGGTAATGGGCATGTCAACACCCAGCTTGGCGTTGATCTCATGCACGCACTTCACGGCGTAGTAGCCCTCGGCGACCATGTTCATTTCCAACTGGGCGGCGCGCACGCTGTAGCCTTTGCCTACCATGTTGCCGAACTCGCGGTTGCGGCTGAAGGTGGAGTAGGCCGTCACCAGCAGATCGCCGAGGTAGGCGGGTTCGTTGATGTCGCGGGCGATGGGATGCACGGCCGTAACGAAGCGCTCGATCTCCTGGATTGCACGGCTCACCAGCACTGCGCGGAAGTTGTCGCCATAGCCGAGGCCTACGGTGATGCCGGCGCACACCGCGATCACGTTCTTCAGGATGGCGGCGTATTCGGTGCCGTAGATGTCGTCGCTCAGCGAGGTCTTCATAAAACGCCCGTTGAGCGCCTGCCCCATGGCCTCGGCCTTTGCACGGTGCTGGCAGGCAATGGTGAGGTAGCTGAGGCGCTCCATGGCCACCTCCTCGGCATGGCAGGGTCCGCAGATCACCCCGAAATCGTGCTCGGCCACGCCCCAGTGCTGGAAGAGGTATTCGCCTACGATCTGGTTGGTCTCAGGCACAATGCCTTTCACGGCACTGAACACGGTCTTGCCTTTCAGCTCTTCGGCGTCCAACTGGTCCATGGTAGCCTTGAGGAAGGCGCTGGGCACGGCGATCACCAGCACATTGGCATCGCGCACCACGGAGTGGATGTCACTGTCCATCGCCAGCCGCTCCACCTCGAACTGCGCAGCGCTGATGTAGTCCGGGTTGTGACCGTACTTGCGGATGTGGTCAATGGTGGCCGTGCGGCGTACCCACCAACCCACTCGTTCGTTGTTGGAGGAAAGGAGCTTCACCAGGGCGGTGCCCCAGCTACCGGCGCCGATGACGGCGATGCGTTGTGCAGTGGACATCGGTCGCGAAGATCGGGGTTGTGGCGTATTTCGCTGGATCAGAACGTGACCTGCACCACTTCCTCTTTGCCGTCGCGCAACACCTTTACCGGTGCGGTGTCGCCCTTGTTGAACTGTCCGAGGGCTTTCATGTAGCCCATCATGTCGGTCACTTCCACGGCACCGATACCGGTCACCACATCACCCTTGCGCAGACCGGCATTGGCGGCGGGCTTCCCTTCGGTAACGCCATCAATGCGCATGCCCTTGCCGTCGTAGAGATAGTCGGGCACAACGCCCAGCGTTACCTTGAAACGAGGTGTGTTCTCGGTGTTCACCTCCTCGGTCTTGGTAAAGGCGAGCTTGCCATCGTCATTAAGCGTGGCGATCAGCGACTCGATGTAACGCGCAATGCGCAGCATACCGTCGTAGTTGATCTTCTCCTCGTCGTCGCTGGGCTTGTGGTAGTCGGCGTGCGTGCCGGTGAAGAAGTGGATGGCCGGCACGCCTTGCAGGTAGAAGCTGGTGTGGTCGCTGGGGCCGATACCGCTGCTGGTGGTCTTCACTTTCAGGTCGCCCACGAGCACGCGCTGAACTTCTTCCCAAGCAGGCGAGGTACCCACGCCATTGATGCCGATGGCGCCAGCACTATCGAGGCGGCCCACCATGTCGAGGTTGATCATGTAGTTGAGCTCCGCAATGGGCAATGTGGGGTGCTTGGTCCAATAGTTCGATCCATAAAGGCCTTTCTCCTCACCGCTGAAGGCGATGAAGAGGTAGTCGCTGGCGCGGGTGTGGTCCATTTCCGCCAGGTCGCGCGCCAGTTGCAGCAGCACGGCCACGCCGCTCGCATTGTCGTCTGCCCCGTTATGGATGGCCTTCTCGCCGCGGTGCAGGCTGCCCTCATCGCCCCAGCCCAAGTGGTCAAGGTGCGCACCGATCACCACCACGTTCTGGGCGCCGTTGTCCAACAGGCCCACCACGTTATGTCCGGTACGTTGTTCGCGTACGATGTCCACTCCGACCACGCAGGGGTTGTTGTCCACCACGAGGGTTTCGTACTGATCACCGGTAAGGAACACCACGGGGATGCCGATGGGCTTCACTTTGGGCGAGAGCTTGGCCTCGGGCGCGGTGGCCGTGGGGTCGTCGTTGTAGAAGAGCACCGCTGCGGCACCCATGTCGGCGGCTTTCTGGGCACGGGCCTGCAGATCATGGTAGGCCAGATACTTGCTATGCGGGTGGATCCCATCGGGCGAGCTGATGGAGAAGGCCACGATGCGGTCCTTCAAGGTGGTGACGTCCGCGTAGTCGTCCAGTTTCAGGTCGGGCGCGCTGATGCCGTAGCCGAGCTTCATGATCTTGCCACGCGCCTGACCACTGCCCGAGAACGCCATAGGGAACCACTGCTCATCGAGCTTCAGTTTTTTCCGGCCCAGTTGCATGGTGTTCGCGGCACCGCGCACAGGCTCGGCGTGGAAGGTGAAGGCCTGCACGTAACCTGCGTTATCGCCGTAGGGCATCAGGCCCACGTTGCCGAACTTGGCGGCGATGTACTCCACGGCCAGTTTTTCACCGGCGGTGCCCGATTCCCGGCCTTCGAGCAGGTCGCTCGCCAGGTACTTCACGTCGTACTTCATCTGGTCGCGCGAATCGGCGTCGGACTGCAATTGGGCCGACAACAATAGCGGGGTGCCGAGGAACAGGGCGGAAAGCAGGCGGGACGTAAGTTTCATAGCGGCGCGAAGATACCCGGTGCGCCCGGCCTGCAAGGGTGTAAGGACACGGGAATGACGTTAGCATGACCCCGGTGTTGAACGCCTGCAAGTCGCGACCTTCGTGTACTATGGTAAGGTCCATCATTGTATTTGCGGGTCTATTATTGATCGGCTGCGAGTCCGCAAAGGACGCGGCTCCACCACCACCCAACCGTTGGGCCGATGAGCGTTTAGGGCCCGTGCTGGATGCACAGGAGCATCGCGATACTGAAGCGTTGTGCGCTTTACTGAAGGACACTTCGGCCACTGTACGCGAGGCCGCAGCCCTGGCCTTCGCGAGCGTGCAGGATACGCTTGGCTTGCCTTGTCTGCTCGGTGCATTGGGCGACACTGACCCATCGGTCCGAGGACAGGTGGTATTCGCGTTGGGCCTTGTAGCGGATAGTGCGGCCGTGCAGCAATTGGCCGAGGCCGCATTGGTGGAACGCGATACACTGGTGCAGCGTGCGTTCATGAGCGCATCGTTGGTGGCGGTGCTGCGCAACGGCATGCTCAAGGATGTGACCACGGCCGTGCATTACCTCGAACGCAGCAGTGGCCAGGACCGCGTGCGCGCCGCTGATGCCCTGCGCCGGTTGCCGCAACCCGTGGTGAACGCGGACAGCACACTGCTCTTCCAGGCCTTGGAGCAGGAGAAGGTGCCCGAAGTGCGCGCCTACCTATTGCGGGCCTTGGTGAAGTTGCGGGGAGCGAACGCAGTGCGAATGCTGCGCAATGCCGTGCGCCCGGGTGGTTCGGCCACGGAGCGCATCGCAGCACTGCAATCGCTGGGGAACACCTCACAGGGCTTACCCAACGATACACTGTTGGCCTGGAGCAATGATGAGGACCCGGCGTTCCGTACAGCCGTGCATGGTATGTTGGCCGACCGCACACCCACCTCGTCGCAGGAGGCTTTGCGGTGGTTGGAGGTCCTTGCCGGACAAGCGCTTCCGCAAGTGGTGCGTACCGGGGACCGAAATGCCGTGAAAGCCGTGCTGGACTCGTTGTGCAAGGTGCGTTACGCCGATCCTTACCGGGAGGCCATCCGCATTCGAGGCCTCGCTGCGTTGGAAGACGGACTGAGCGAAGCGGAGCTTGAGGCTATCCTCTACAGTGATCGTCCTGCGGTGGAGCGCCAATCGGCATTCGGTGTTCTGGCACAGCGCACCGCCATGCGCATGACGATGCCCCGGGCCATTTCCTTTGATATGCAGTTACAGGAGGCCGCACCTTTCTGGCATCGGGTCTTCGCATGCAACGATGCCGGTCTCGTTTGTGCGGCCGCAGAACAGTTGGCCTTCTCTCCGCCCGACCAGCTTGCGGTCCTGTTCCCCGCAGAAGTGCAGCAGAGGGCCGCTGCATCGCTGCATCCTGTTCGCGATCTGGAGGCGGTCCAGCTCATCGAGGGTCTGGCCACGAAGCGGGATGGTCTACCTGCACCCAAGCACGGTGCCGTGCCGTTCAACCACCCCATCGACCCCGCCAAACTGCGCGGGTTGAAGCAGGGCCAGCGTTACCGCATCATCACCAACAAGGGGGTGGTCATCATCGCCACGGATGTCAACGACTGCCCCGGCAGCAGCCTCGCCTTCGATTCGCTGGTCTCTGCCGGCTACTACAATGGGAAGGCCTTCCACCGCATGGTGCCCGACTTCGTGGTGCAGGGTGGCTGCCCGCGTGGCGATGGCTACGGCGGCATGCCCTGGACCTTGCGCACGGAGATCGGCCTCAAGCTCTTCACTGCGGGCTCTGTCGGACTCGCTTCGGCAGGAAGGGACACTGAGAGCTGCCAGTTCTTCATTACGCACGTGGCCACGCCGCACCTCGATGGGCGCTACACCCGCTTCGGGGAAGTGGTGGAAGGCATGGATGTCGTCTGGCGGTTGCAGGTGGGCGACGTGATGGAAAGGGTGGAGCAGATGGATTGATCTTTGCGCATGATCACGTTGCCAATACCCACATTGAACGGGCATTCCACCGAGCGCCTGCTTTTCCGCACGGTGGCCATGAACGATGTTTCGTGGTGGATGGAGTACATCAACAGCGCGGAGGCCATTCGCTTCATGCCGTTCGCTGTGGGGAGCGTGGCCGATTGCCAAGCGTTCATTGAACGGGCATTGGAACGGCATGCCACCGATGGCTCGGGACTTCACGCCGTGATCGAACGCGACGCGGGTAGACCGGTGGGCATGATCGGTCTATTGACGCAAGTGGTGGATGAAGTGGATGAATTGGAGATCGGCTACCACTTGGTGCCCTCCGCATGGGGAAGGGGCTACGCAACAGAAGCGGCCATCGCGTGCAGGGAGTTCGCGCGTGAGCACCGGTGCGCGCCTTCGGTGATCTCGTTGATCGACCACCAGAACATCGCCAGCCAGGCCGTGGCTCGTCGCAATGGCATGGCTCCTGAGAAGGACACCGTGCACCGTGGTATTCCCGCAATGGTGTGGCGGGTGGCGATTGATCAGCCTTTGCGGGCTGATCTGAGGTAGCCGTTCAGCAGGTCCGCGAGCTCCTGGTGGGGGTAGCCGTAGTTGTCGGAAAGCGCACCGTGATAGCCCACCAGCCCTTCGGACAGCAGCGAGGCCCGGCGCCATCGCTTCCGGACCTGGGAGCCTGCCTTGAAACGGATGCCGACCAGGCGATGCCGCTGCCTGAACGGCCCATGCCACTGCGTCCATTCCGCTACACCGAACCGTTCGATATCCGCCCATGCGAAGAAGCTACGCCTGTACATCGCCGTCTGATATATCCCCCTGGATGTGACCACCACCCGTGAGCTTCCTGGGATCAATTGGATGATGGCCACAAGGGCCGCCAGACCGAAGAGCACCAGGCAGAACCACCCCATCCCTTGCCGGGCATCATTGGCGGGGTCGGTGACCATCAACCATCCACCGAAGCCGAGCACAAGTGAGACCATCAGCATACCCAGCCACTTCCACGGACGTGGGGTGAGGACCAATAGCGGGTGTTCGATGGTTGCCATTTCAGAAACGCCGTCGCTCACGTAAGGTCTACCCACCGGGTCGAGCTACAGGTGCAATTCCATAGGTCAGTGCGACCCGGTGACGTTCTACCTCTTTACTCGAACTTCTCCGGCCGCATCTGCGGGAACAGAAGCACCTCCTGGATCGCGGGGTTGTCCGTGAGCAGCATCACCAGGCGATCCATGCCGATGCCGATGCCGCTGGTGGGCGGCATGCCGTACTCCAGCGCACGCAGGAAGTCCTGGTCGATGAACATGGCCTCGTCGTCGCCTCGTTCCATCAGCTTCAGTTGCTCCTCGAAGCGTTCGCGCTGGTCGATGGGGTCGTTCAGTTCGCTGTAGGCGTTGCCCACCTCGAAGCCGGCCGCATAGAGCTCGAAGCGTTCGGTGAGGCGCTCATCGTCGCGGTGCTTCTTGCAGAGCGGGCTCATCTCCAGCGGGAAGTCCATCACGAAGGTGGGCTGGATCAACCCGGGCTGCACCAGTTCACTGAAGAGCTCGTCGATCAGCTTTCCCTTGCCCATGCTGGGCGCCACATCAATGCCATGTTTCAGGCAAAGGGCACGGATATCGTCCTCTTCCATGTCCAGCACGTTGAGGCCGATCTTCTCTTCAATGGCGCCGCACATGGTAATGCGCTTGAAGGGCTGACCGAAGTCGATCTCCTTGCCTTGGAACTGCGCTACGGCCGTGCCGTTCGCTGCGGTGGCCACCTTGCGGAACACGACCTCAATAAAGTCCATCATCCAGCGGTAGTCCTTGTAGGCCACATACAGCTCCATGATGGTGAACTCCGGGTTGTGTGTCCGGTCCATGCCCTCATTGCGGAAGTTGCGGCTGAACTCGAACACCCCCTCGAAACCACCCACCACGAGACGTTTCAGGTAAAGCTCGTTGGCGATGCGTAGAAAGAACGGCGTATCGAGCGCGTTGTGGTGCGTGATGAACGGACGCGCAGCGGCACCGCCGGGGATCGGTTGCATCACCGGCGTATCCACTTCAAGGTAACCCGCTTCCTGGAACGCCTCCCTCATGGCGTTGAAGATGCGTGTCCGCTTCAGGAAGGTCTCCTTCACACCCGGGTTCACGATCAGGTCCACGTAGCGCATGCGGTAGCGCTGCTCGGGGTCGGTGAAGGCATCGTGAACATTGCCTTGGTCGTCGGTCTTCACCACGGGCAGCGGGCGCAAGCTTTTGCCCAGCACCGTAAGCTCTTTCACATGCAGGGTCAGTTCACCGGTCTGGGTACGGAACATGAAGCCCTTCACGCCGATGAAGTCGCCCATGTGGAGCAGCTTCTTGAACACCTCGTTGTACAGCGTTTTGTCCTCGCCCGGGGCGATCTCGTCGCGGTTCACGTAGATCTGCTGGTCGCCGGTGGCATCGCGCAGCACGGCGAAACTGGCCTTGCCCATCACGCGCACGCTCATGATTCGGCCCGCGAGCACCACGTTCGCCTCGGGCTGTTGGCCCTCCACGGCATGGCCCACGTCCTGGAACTCGCTGCGCAGTTGTGCCGTATGGTGGGTCACCTTGAACTCTGCCGCAGGAAAGGGGTCAATACCAAGGGAACGGAGCTTCTGGAGCGCTTCGCGGCGTACCAGCTCCTGGTCGGAAAGGGTGTGCGACATGAGGAATTCTGAAAATGGACCGCGAAGATACCCGCAACCCCTGAAGCGCTATGAGCGTAGGAGCGGTCTATTTTCGCACCGTCAGCAACCGAACCCCATGTACAACCTCATCGACGCCTTTCCGAAACAACTGAAGGAAGCCCTGGAGATCGGCCGCAAGGCCACGTTGAAAGCCCCTGGCGGGCCATATGGCAACGTGGTGGTCACCGGTCTGGGTGGCAGCGGCATCGGTGGGCGCATCGCGGCGCAACTGGTACACAAAGAGGCCAAGTGCCCCATCGAGGTGTACAACAACTACTACCTGCCGGGCTATGTGAACCACAAGAGCCTGGTGATCGCCTGCAGCTACAGCGGCAACACCGAGGAGACCCTCGCTGCCATGGACCAGGCCCTGAACAAGGGTGCGCGCGTGGTGGTGATCACCAGTGGCGGCACCATGCTCGATATGGCCAAGGCGAAAGGGCTGGACCACATTGTGATCCCCGGTGGCAATCCGCCCCGCACCATGCTGGCCTACTCGCTGGTGCAACAATTCTTCGTGCTGCACCACTTCGGTATCATCGGCGATGGCTTCGAGGGGGCCATCAAGACCGCCGCCAACATGCTGGAGCAGGATAAGGACGACATCAAGAAGGCCGCCATGGAGCTCACCGAAAAGCTCGTGGGCAAGCGCCTGGTGATCTACAGCGAAGCTAGTACCGAGGCAGTAAGCATCCGTTTCCGCCAGCAGGTGAACGAGAACAGCAAGGAGTTGTGCTGGCACCACGCCATTCCCGAGATGAACCACAACGAGCTGGTGGGCTGGGCCGGTGGCAAGGACGATATCGCCGTAGTGATCTTCCGCCACAAGGAGGACCACGAGCGCAGTCAGATCCGGATGGAGATCAACAAGGAGGTCTTCAAGAAGTATACGCCCCATGTGCACGACGTGTGGAGCCAGGGCGATACCGCCTTTGCGCGGCAGCTGTTCCTGATCAACCTCGGCGACTGGGTGAGCTACTACTGGGCGGAGAAGAAGGGCGTGGACCCCACGGAGATCGCGGTGATCAACATGCTGAAAGGGAAGCTCGCTGAGGTGAAGTGAGACGTGGCGAGTGGGCGAGTTCGGCCTGCGGCCTTCGAGTGGCGAGTGAATGCCCCCGAACGATGAGCGTTCCGGTGGAGGCATTCACTCGCCACTCGCCCACTCGCTACTCGCCACTTCTTCCGGACCTTTGCCCCCGTGAGAAAAGTAAACTTCCGCGACCTCGGCCTCATCGACTACGCCATCGCGTGGGACCTGCAGACCAAGCTGTTCCAAGCCACCATCGATCGGAAGATCGCCAACCGCAACCTGCCCGAAAGTGAGCAAGTTCCCACAGAGGACCACCTGCTCTTCTGCGAGCACCCGCATGTGTACACCCTCGGCAAGAGCGGCAAGCAGAGCCACCTGCTACTGAATGAAGCCGAGATGCGCGAGAAAGGCGTACAGTTCTTCCCCATCGACCGTGGTGGCGACATCACCTACCACGGGCCGGGGCAGATCGTGGGCTATCCGATCTTCGACCTGGACCATCACTTCACCGATATCCACCGCTTTCTGCGCACGTTGGAAGAGGCCGTGATCGGCACGTTGGAGGCATATGGCATCAAGGCCGGGCGCATCGAGGGCCTCACCGGTGTGTGGCTGGACTGGAACGATCCCTTCAAGGCCCGGAAGATCTGCGCCTTCGGCATCCGCGCCAGCCGCTGGGTCACCATGCACGG
>CAZQFG010000067.1:0-13611 GCA_964592515.1 uncultured Chryseobacterium sp.
GCCTCGGTGTGGCCGGTGGCAGCGCTCTGCCCGGCACGGCTTGCAACGACAACAATGCGAACACCATCAACGATGTGTGGGGCGCGAACTGCCAGTGCGCTGGTACCCTGGTGGTGTACGACTGCCTCGGTGTGGCCAACGGCAGCGCACTGCCTGGCACGCCCTGCAACGATGGTAATGTGAACACCAATAACGATGCATGGGATGTCAACTGCAACTGCGTTGGCTTCCTGGACCTGGTCGTGGATTGTGCCGGTGTGCTGGGAGGTGAGGCATACATTGATGGTTGCGGTACATGCGCTGGTGGCACCACGGGCCTCATCCCTGATCTGGATAGCGATGCTGATGGCCTGCCCGATTGTATGGACAACTGCAGCACCACGGCGAATCCTGGTCAAGCTGATTTTGATGGTGACGGTGTGGGCGATGCTTGCGACAACTGCCTGTGGGTGTACAACCCCGACCAAGAGGATACCGATGTCGATGGTGTAGGCGATATCTGTGATTTCGCGACCGGTATCGAGGAAGGCGGCCTCTCCATCGGATTGAGCTTCGTGCCGAACCCGTCGCTGGGCGAGGTGATGGTACACTGTGCATCACCGGATGCACGTACGCTGAAGTTCCATAATGCGGTCGGTGCGCTGGTGTTCGAGGCGCCCGTTCGTCAACGAATGCAATTGGAGGCCCTTTCGCCGGGCATCTACATCGTTCTCGCGCTGGATGCGGAAGGCAGACCGCTGGCGCAGACCAGGCTTGTCAGGCAGTGATAAGCCAGTGTTGGAAGAGAAGGCCTCCCGTTCGATCGGGGGGCCTTTCTCACTTTAATAGGTCAACGTTCCGAAGAGGTCCTTGCGTGCCGCACTTAACTGGTGCCGGGCAATGATCCTCCAGACGTAAACGTCAAGCGACATTTCCGCTCCGGTGTTGTTCAGTTTGCCGTTCCAAGCTTGCATCGGGTCGGTGGAGCAGAACACTTCAAGCCCCCAGCGATCGAAGATGAGCAACTGGTAGCTACTGGGGTGAAACCCTGAAACGCTGGGTAGGAAGAGGTCATTGATCTCATCGCCGTTCGGCGAACCAGGTCACCGGTCAGGTGGCCAGTATGCCCACCATGGCGACCAGATCTTCCTGCAACTTCTTCTGCTTGCCGATCGCCTCGGTGAAGGGTGTGCTGAGCACGGTGCCGTTCACCTCGCCCAGCATGCAATTGAACTCGCCAGCGATCAACCGCTCCACTGCGGCCACGCCCAAACGACTGGCCAGCATGCGGTCCATGGCCGTAGGTGAACCTCCTCGTTGAAGATGACCCAATACCGTAACTCGCATGTCACGGTCGGGCAGATCTTGTTTCACACGCTCGGCAATGGTCACGGCGCCGCCTTGTTCGTCACCTTCAGCCACCACCACGATGCTCGATGACTTCAAGCGGGAGGCCTGTCCGAGCTCGAACACCAATTGTTCGATGCTCTGGCACAGTTCAGGCACCATTACGTATTCGGCCCCCGAGGCGATCGCGCTGGCCAGTGCAAGGAAACCGGTGTCGCGGCCCATCACTTCCACGAAGAAGAGGCGGTCGTGAGAGGATGCCGTGTCCCGGATCTTGTCCATGGCCTCCATCGCAGTGTTCACAGCCGTGTCGAAGCCAATGGTGCGGTCGGTGCCGAAAAGGTCGTTGTCTATGGTGCCCGGCAATCCGATCACCCGGCAACCATGTTCCTCATGGAACAGCTTGGCGCCGGTGAAGGTGCCATCGCCTCCAATGGCCACCAAGGCATCAAGGCCACGGCGTTGCACTGTGGCAGCAGCTTTCGCACGACCCTCTGCGGTTCGGAAGGCTTCGCTTCGTGCGGATCGTAGAATGGTGCCTCCGCGTTGGATGATGTTGCTCACATCCCGCGGACCGAGCGGACGCAGTTGATCGTTCACCAATCCTTCGTAGCCGCCCAGAATCCCCGAGACCTGAATGCCGTGAAATGCCGCAGCGCGGGCCACTGCTCGTATCGCCGCGTTCATCCCCGGGCTGTCGCCACCCGAGGTGAACACACCGATGTGTCGCACTGGGACCATTCTTCTTATTCTGCGATCACGGTGCCGAGCGCCACGCGGCGACCATCGGCAGCGTTCACTAGCACCAAGCGGTAGCTGCCTTGTGCTAAGCCAGCCCGGTCCACCCGTACGAGGGCTCCTGGAAGGCCGCTCCGTTGGGCCACCTCACGTCCTGTTGCATCAACGAATAGCAGCGTGCTACCCGCTTGGAACGAGCTCAGATCGATCTGGAACCCATCGGTGAACACCGTGGGGTAGGGAACTGGCAGCGTCGAAGCTTCAGCCTGTTCAACACCCGTGGTGGTGCCGTTGATGCTGTATATGTCGAAGATGGCCCCAACGTACAGTTTAGTGCCCGATGCATGGAACTCTTCCAGGCCCACTTGGTCGAAAGCGGCCAGACCGGTGTTGAACGCGCTCCAAGTGGAACCCTGGTCCAACGAACGCAGCATGCCTTGCGAAGCCCCCGTAATGGCAAAGTACTTCCCATCGTACAGGATCAATTGGCTCTTTGCAAGGGGCACAGCGATGGCACCGGTGGCGTTGTTCCACGAGGCACCGCCATTGGTAGAGAACTTGTAGCCCGCATCACTGATGCACACCAGTCGGCTCGGAGTCCCCTGCACACTGTACATCGCGAAGTTGGAACCGCTCACCGTGCTCCAATTGACACCGTTGTCCAGGCTGCGCACCATGCCTGCGCTGGTGGCGGCGTAAAACACATTGTTGATGCTGGCGATGTGGTATACCGTCATGTTGCTGCCCATGCCGGCATGTGAAACGGACCAAGTATCGCCGTTGTTGGTGGTCCGGTAAACGCCTCCACCACTGGAGATCATGCCGCTCATTACCACGAACGTCACCCCGCCGAAGTTGAAGAACTTGTTGGCGAACACATTGGCGTTGGCCGTGAGCGTACCATTGGCCAAAGTCCATGTGGTGCCACCGTTGGAAGAACGATAGACCCCTGAATGTGTACCGGCGAACAGGTGGGTCGCGTTGCTGCCCACCGATTCAATATTGATGTTCCCGCTTGCAACAGGAAGCCCCGAATTCACTGTGGCCCATGATGCCCCATCATTCGTGGATTTGTATACACCCAACGGAAAGCTGGCCAGGTAGATGGCGCCGCCTTGGGTAGTGATGCTGCGCACGGCCTGCACACCCGAGGTGTTGGCTAAATAGGGCTGCCATTGTGCCGTAAGGCTAACGGCGGTCAGAAGGAAAGCGGCCAGGGCCGAAAATGGTCGAATTGCGGTCATGCGTTGCTCCTTATTAGGGATGCGAATGTAGGTCCGACCGGACCAATTCCGGAAGGGTCGCGCCGGTCACAGGGGTTACCTTTGGGGCATGTTCGGCCGGGAGTCCAAGCGAATGGTGTCGGGTTGCCTTGCCCTGCTGGCCATTGGTATGCTCTTGCTATCGCCTTTGGCACATGCAGGGCTGCATGCTGGGGAGTCCGATCACCACGGTGTTGAAAGTCCTGTTTGCATGGGCGATTGTGTGCTGTGCAACGCCGCAGTGCTCGCCATTACTGCGGAACATGCCGCACTCCATGGGCCCGTGGCCTTGGTTTTGGCCGAATTGGTGCCACAGGCACATGTTGAGCGAGCGGTATCGAGGGGGACCTTGCGTTCCGGACGAGCACCGCCTGTGGGTTAGGTCAGTTGTTACCGTCCCATTTTCGTTCACCCCATGAGGGCTTTGGCCCCTTTCGCGCTCTCTCGTGCTCATGTCCGTATTGTTCAGGATCCTATTTGCCCAGTTGCTGGTATTTGCCGCTGCGGGTGTCGCCGGTCAGCCTGCGGTCTGTGACCTTACACTTCGTGGGCGGGTCATTGATGACCACGATCGACAGGTCTTGTCATTCGCAGAGGTCTGGCTTCCTGAAGTTCAGCGAGGTGCGGTCACCGATGTGGATGGCCGTTTCCAGATAGAAGGCTTGTGCGCGGGCTCCTATCTGGTAAGGGTCACGCACCTGGGGTGCGAGCCTGTGGAGCGCAGGATCGTGCTTCAGCGAAATATGGAAGTGGATTTCAGACTTGAACACCACGTGGAGGAACTGCGCGAACTGGAAGTGGTGCGCGAACGGCCTGACGAGAACGTGGGTGCCGCGAAACAGGAACTGGGCAAGGATGACATGGAACGGAACGCTGGGCGCGATATGGCCACCATGCTGGCCGTGATCCCTGGCGTCACCGTGCTGAGCAGTGGCCCCACCATTGCCAAGCCCATGATCCAAGGCCTCACAGGGAACAGGATCCTCACGCTCAACCAAGGCGTGCGGCAGGAGGATCAGCAATGGGGCACCGAGCATGCGCCGAACGTCGATCCATTTTCCAGCGACCGGATCACGGTCGTGAAGGGCGCTGCCTCCGTGCAATTCGGTGCCGATGCCATCGGTGGTGTGGTGATCACTGAGCCGGTGCAACTTCCCCGTGAACATGGTCTTTCTGGCGAGGTGCGGGCATTGGGCATCATGAACGGTCGTGGCGGCGGTGCCAGTGGCATGCTGCAAGGCGCAGTACCATCGGTGCCGGGACTTGGTTGGCGCGTGCAAGGCTCAGGGCGCGCCACGGGCGATGCCTTGGCCCCCGATTATGTGCTGAGCAATACCGGCATGCGCGAGGCTGGTGGTTCCGCGGCCGTGGGCATAAGGCGCCATTGGGGCAAGGCACAGCTGTACTACAGCTACTTCGGCCGCGAGCTCGGTATCCTGCGCGCTTCGCACATCGGTAACCTCACCGACCTGCAGACCGCCATTGCTACGGGCGAGCCTTGGTACCAGGCCCCGTTCACCTATGCCATCGATGCGCCAAGTCAGGTGGTGCAACATCACTTGTTCAAAGTGGAGTTCGAACACCGTGTCGCTGAACGCAGCCAATTGACCGCCACCTATGGCTACCAAGCGGACGATCGGCAGGAGTACGACATACGCCGCGGAGGACGCAGTGACCGACAGGCGCTCGACCTATTCCTCACCACACATACGGCAGATGTGGTGTTCAAGCACTGGTTGGGCGCCAGGGTGCATGGCAAACTGGGGGCGAACGGAGTGCTTCAGGACAATTTCAATGTACCAGGAACGGGCATTCGGCCGCTTCTGCCGGACTACACCAAAACGACCGGGGGGCTCTTCATTTTGGAGCATGTGCCACTTGGAGAGCGTTACGAACTGGAGATCGGAGCCCGCTTGGAAGGCACACGCATCGAGGTGCGCCGTTTCGATCGCGAAGGCAACTACGATACACCGGTGCATTCCTTCATGAACCAAGCTGTTGGGGTCGGTCTGAATTGGAGCTTGTCCGATAGCACGCACCTGAGGTTCAACCTGAGCACAGCGTTCAGGCCGCCGCATGTGAGCGAGCTATACAGTGAAGGGTTGCACCACGGTTCTGCCGCGATCGAGATCGGTGATCCCGGGCTGAACAGCGAAAATGCCTACCGGGCCTCCGTGGATCTGCAGGCATCTCCCTACAAGGGGCGTTTGCGCGTGGACCTCACCGCCCATGCTGGGTTCTTCGATGGCTATATCTACCTCCTGCCGACCGGATATCAGTTGACCATCCGGGGCGCCTTCCCCGTGTTCAACTATGTGGCCACCGATGCCTGGCTCTATGGTCTGGATGGTCAGTTGCAATTCCAAGTGAAAGGGCCATGGGCGCTGCGCTCACGGTTCAGCGTTGTTCGTGGCTGGGACGTGGGCACCGATCAATGGCTCTTCCAAATGCCCTCCGATCGCATCGAGAACAGTGTGGTGTTCCAACGGCCCGAACTTGGCACTTGGCGCAATTTGGAATTCAGCGTCAGCAGTGCCTTCGTATTCCAGCAGGTCCGGTATCCACCCGATGTGGACTTCATGCCGCCGCCGGATACGTATCACCTGCTGGGTGTGGGCATCAGTATGGAGCACCCGATCGGAAAGGACAGGCTACGCCTCGGATTGGTGGGCGGCAATTTGCTGAACGCGGCTTACCGCGACATACTTGACCGGTTCCGGTATTACGCTGATTCGCGGGGTGCCGACCTTACGCTCTCGGTCCGGTATACGTTCGGGTCGGCACATTGAAAGGAGGTGCTTGCAAGGATCTGGATGGCGAAGCGTTAATGCTCAAGTTACTTATCGCGCCATCCTGCATTTCCTCTGCATGCCCAACCTGAAGAAGCTTCATTTCCTGTGGATGCTGTGGCCTGCGTTCTCTTGCGGCCAGCCCACCACGCGGACTACCGCCCAGCCTGCGTTGGAGGGAGACGTGCCGGTCGCACTGGTCGTGGTTCCGCGTGTTCCCTTGAAGCGTTTGGTGGACAGTCTGCACGTGCATGCCGATAGCCTCAGGTTCCATGTGGTCAAAAGCAGACGGGTGTTCCATGTGATCGCAAATGGAGACACCCTATGCACTTACCCGTGCGTTCTGGGCGAACGTCCTGAAGGGGATAAACAGATGCAGGGCGACCGCCGCACGCCGGAAGGCGTTTTCGGGTTCCGTAGCAAGCGCATGCACGACAAGTGGCACGCGTTCGTTTGGGTCGATTATCCGAACGCCGAGAGCTGGCGACGATTCCGCGAACGGCAGCGCAAAGGCATTGTTCCGACAGGTGCTGATATTGGTGGAGAGATCGGTATCCATGGCGTGCCCGAAGGCATGGACCACTGGATCGTGCAAGGCGTGGACTGGACCTGGGGCTGTATCGCGTTGCGCAACAAGGACCTCGACGAGATCTACCCGCACATCCGTCCGGGACGCACCACCATTACGATCGTGCCTTAGGGCTGGTCACGGTGTGATGGGCTCTGCGAAGAGCTCTTCGTAGCCGGTGCGTTCGTCGTGCTTCCGCAGGTAACGCACCCCGCCTATTTCCTGCACCACGATCTCCAATGTGGTGCGGACGATGCATCCGTTCGAGGCGTGGCCCCCGGTCATGTGTCCATCACGGTCAGCCACTGAAAGATGGAGGTGCATGCCGTGGCGTGAGAGCGTGCCAGACAGGCTGCACACTTCCAGATCGCCATCGATCCTGGTGCTTTCCCGCTTCCCCCCGAAACGGAGCATGGCGGTGGACAGACTTCCCACGGCGCTCACCACTGCCGCGGCCTCGATCCCGTTCTCGTCACACCACTGGGCAAGCGTCGTACGCAGGTCCTCACCCGGTAGCGATCGCAGGGTATGAACCAGGTAAGGTCTGCCCGCCGTATGGATCACTGGTCGAAGGTGTTCGGGAAGTGCTGCTTCAACGCAGCGATGCCATCACGCACCTTGTCCTCCTGTTCGCCCTTGAATGCGGCGAGCTTTGCTGACAATTGCTCATCGGCCGTGGCCAGGATCTGTACGGCGAGCAGGCCGGCGTTCCGGGCGCCGTTCACCGCTACGGTGGCCACGGGTACACCGGACGGCATTTGCACGATCGAAAGCAATGAGTCCCAGCCATCAATGGAATTGCGGCTCTTGATCGGCACACCGATCACCGGCAACGTGGTGAGCGAGGCCACCATGCCCGGCAAATGGGCCGCACCCCCGGCACCGGCGATGATCACTTTCAACCCGCGATCGGCCGCACTTTTGGCATAGGCGAACATGCGGTCCGGCGTGCGGTGCGCGCTCACCACCGTAAGCTCATGTTCCACACCGAACTCCTTCATTGTGTCCAAGGCCTCGCGCATCACTTCAAGATCGCTGCGACTGCCCATGATGATACCGACCATGTTGTGAAGTGTGTTCGTTGTTTAGCGTTGTGTCACTTTGCTTCTACCGATGTTGTCGCCGGAACCACACGACACTGGTCGCGCACGGTGTGGATCGCCAGTTCCAAGGTCTGCTGGTCCTTGGCCATTACGGTCACGTGTCCCATTTTACGCCCACTGCGCGTTTCGGCCTTACCGTACAGGTGTGGGAATGTTGAGGGCAGGGCCAGGACCTCTTCTGCACCCACCAACATGGGCTCTCCGGTGCCCCCGCTACCCACCAGGTTCACCATGGCGGCAAGGCTTCGCAAACGTGTGTCGCCCAAGGGCCATTGCATGTAGCAGCGTAGTAACTGATCGAACTGCGAACTGGCGCACGCCTCAATGGTGTGGTGCCCGCTGTTGTGCGCACGTGGGGCGGTCTCGTTCACCAGTAGTTCGCCACTACGCGTAAGGAACATCTCCACGGCATACAGACCGGGTTCGCCGAACGCGTTCGCCACACGGTCCGCCAAGGCTCGCGCATTGGACGCGGTATCAGCGGGTATCCGCGCGGGGGCTTGCAGGTGGTCCACCAGGTTCAACTCAGGATCGAACACCATTTCAACTGGATCGTAGGTCACCTGGGCCCCGTTATCGTCGCGCACCACAAGCACAGCAAGTTCCAGAGCAATGTCCACGCTATGTTCCAACAAGCAAGGTCCATCGAAGAGGTCCGTGCTCCCAGGATCGTCCACGCGCATCACGCCTTTGCCATCGTATCCGCCGGTCCGTGTCTTTAGGAACGCAGGCAGGAGTTGGCTTGCCGCGCGGATCTCATCAATGCCGTTCACCAGCGCGAAGGGTGCGGTGGGGATGTCGTGCTGCATGTAGAACTGTTTCTGCAGGCCTTTGTCCTGGATCGTACGCAGTACGTGCGGCGCGGGTACTACGCGTTTGCCCATCCGTTCCAGGTCCTCAAGCCCATCCACGTTCACCTGCTCGATCTCGATGCCCACTATATCCGCATCGGCACCAAATCGTACGACCGTCTCGCGGTCCTTCAGGTCACCCACCACGAAACGATGAGCGATACCAGCGCAGGGGGCCTTGGGATCGGGGTCGAGCACATGCACCACATGGCCATAGCGGAGCGCGTTCTCAATGAACATGCGGCCCAATTGTCCGCCACCGAGAAGTGCGATCACCGGAACGTTTGCCATGGCTGGCAAAGATAGCCGGGTGGCCGTGCCGGGTTCATCGGCGCCTGCGAACAGTTCCGGTGCCCTTGAACCGTGTAATGCGGAACCCCGCCGTCAGTTGCAGGGTGCGATTCCTGGGGAAGAGTGCGTCATCGTTCTGATAGATGGTCCAAAGGCCGCTGTAGTAGCGCAGGGCAAGGTCCAGCCCGGTCTCCGTGTCGAAGCCAATACCGATGTTCATGCCCATGTCGACCGGACGCATGTCGTTTGTCACGTCGGTCCGGCCCTCGGGATCGCTGCGTTGTGCGCTCAGCACTTTCCCAAACTGCACACCGGCCTGTGCGTTCACCACATTGCTGAAATAGAGTTTCAGCGAGAGCGGCACTTGCACCATCAGGGTATGCAGGTTGGTGCGGTCGCCGTTGGGCTCAATGAAGCCCGATCCAAGGATGGAAAGGAGAAGTTCAGGTTGTACTTCCAACCGGTTGCCCACTTGGAAGGGCGCATATAGGCCGGCCGTGGCACCTGGAACGATCGAGGTCTCGATGTGCTGGGCGGTGGTGGTGGCGGCCATCACACCACCCTTTATGCCGAGACCGGAGCGCTGTGCGGTGGCCGTTCCAAAGGTGGTCAGCAGGATCGTTGCAGTGATCAGGGGGCGCGTGTTCATGACGTGGGGGATATACCTATCGCACCGGTGTACGGCACAATGGCTGTCCGCGTTGCCGGTACCGATAGGCCTATTCGACGAGGTGGGCCAAAACGACGATGGAGGCCCGTAGAAGGCCTCCATCGCAGGGTTTTTGTTCGGCGCAGGTCAGCGGTCGCTGGCAATATCGAAGCGTGCTGTGCGACGTGCACCGTTCTGTACAATGCTCAACACGTAACTGCCGGAAGCGATACCAGTGAGCGGCAGCTGCACGCGGTCCGTTGTGGTGCGGAGGGCGGACACCAAGCGGCCTTGCATATCAAGCACCTGGATATCCGCAGGTCCGTCCTGGCCAAGTTCAACGGTCAACTGGTCGGTGGCCGGGTTGGGGAACATGCGGAAAGGCTCAATCCCGGCACTTTCCACCGCTGTCGTCGATTCGATCAGAATACGGTAGTCCTCGGTCTCGCCATAGGCATAGTCGTAACATGGGTCGGTTGGCGTGGGCTCTCCTGTGTTGTGATATACGCCACGGACGCGCATTCTGGTGGGACCGAGCAATGCTGTGCCCGGTACAGTGAAGGTGATCGTCTGGTTTTGACCGATGGCCGTGTTGGTGAACTCGCCCAATTTCTCGTTCGCGGCGAAGGTGAAGTTCTGGTCGTAGTCGATCCACACAGCGTAATTGTCCGGCGTGTATCCTCCGCTTTGTACGGTGATCGAGTACGTGTTGCTGCGCACCAGTGAGGCCGTCCAGGTGGCCGTGTAGTTGGTGTAGGTGGGGGCGGTGGGACCTCCGCTGTTCACGTTGTTTATTGTGCCTAATTGCACAGCGTTGATGTAATCGCCATCCGCAGTGCCTTGTGCTGAAGTGGGAATGCAGTAGCTGCCTCCGGCCGATGTGATCGTGATCCCGTAGTCCTCCGTTTCGCCCCAGATGTAGTTGTAGCAGGGGTCCGTGGGGGTGGGCTCACCGTCGTTATGGAACACGCCTCGCACACGTAAACGTGTATTGCCGAGCGTTGCGGCTGCGGGCACGGTGAAGCTGATGGTCTGGGTCTGGTTGATGGCCGTTGTGGCGAACTCGCCCAGTTTTTCGCCTGCTTCAAAGGTGTTGTCCTGGTCGTAATCGATCCAGGCAGCATAGTTGTCGGGTGAATAGCTGCCGCCCTGGATGGTCAACGTGTAGGAGTTGCCGCGTTGCAGCGCTGTGCTGTACGTACTGCTGAAATTGGTGTAAGCGGGTGCCGAGGTGCCACCGCTGTTGGCATTGTTGAAGGTGCCCAACGCCACGCGGTTGATGTAGTCGCCCTCGGAGGTGCCCACTTGTGCCGTGGGGATGCACGGACCCACCGGAGTGATGCCGCAGGGACCAGGTGTGAGCAATTGTGAACGCGCGCCGGTAAGTACGCTGTTCATGTAGGTGGACTGCTGGTCGGTGAACATCACCGGGCAGTTGCTGTAATCCATGTAGTTCTCGTACTGGGTCAGCACACCGCACTTCATCAGGCTGGTGTTGGAGCACGAGAAGGTCGGGCTGTTGGTCAACGGGGTGTCCGTGAAACCGTCGGAGTCCGTGCAGTTGCCATTGTCGAAGGGGTGCAGCAGACCGAGGTAGTGGCCGATCTCATGGGTGGCGGTTCGACCACCGACCTGCAGGCCGTAGCTGTAGTCGATCACCAGGCCATCTATGGCACTTCCCACCATGCCGCCAACGGGCAGGTAGGCATAGCCCACGGTCACAGTTCCACCCGTGGCCCCGCTGGTGATGTCGCATATCCAGATGTTCAGGTAACGCTGAGGGTTCCAAGGACTGCGGCCCAAGGGTGCCGATTTCATGTCGTTGGTCTGTGTATCGGGATCGAACCAGGTATCCGTGGTCTGTGTTCGGGTTATGCCTGTGGTGGTATTTCCACTAGGGTCCACCTGTGCCAGACAGAACTGGATGCCGGGGTTGCCGATGCTTCCATTGAATGCCGGACGTACGTTGGCCAGGTCCGTGTTCGTGGCCGCGTAGTCGCGGTTCAATTCGTTGATGATGGCCTGGATGGCGGCATCGGGAACGTTCTCCGCCGCGGTGTTCCACACCACGTGTACCACCACGGGAATGGTCAGGGTGCCTCCCCGCGTCTGCCCTTCAGCGGCAGCGGGCAAGGCACGGAGCACATCCGTGTCCAGGCCTTGCTGCTCAAGCCAGCGTTGGGTCAGGGTATGAGCGGCACAATCGCGATGTCCATCGGGATCTTGTGCGGCAGCGGAGAAGGTCAGTGCAAGGCCGAGTGTCAGGGGTAATGAACGCATCATGGCGGCGAAGGTAGCCCGCCGTCCAGCAATGGTTCACGCCAATGAGCGGATGGCGGCCATGGGGTCCTGGGCGCCGAACACGCTGTTCCCTGCCACGAGCACATCAGCACCCGTGTTCACCAGCTTTCCGGCATTCTCCATGCCCACGCCACCGTCGATCTCGATCAATGCCTTTGACCCTGTTCGTTCACGCAACGCTTTGAGCTCCGTGATCTTGGTATAGGTGCGCTCAATGAACTTCTGTCCACCGAAACCGGGGTTCACGCTCATCAGGCACACTACGTCCACGTCGGCGAGCACATCCTCCAATAGGTCAACGCGTGTGTGCGGGTTGATGGCCACGCCTGCCTTCATACCAGCGGCCTTGATGGCCTGTATGCTCCGGTGCAGGTGCGGGCACGCTTCCAAATGAACGGTCAGGTGGTCGGCACCGGCATCGCGGAACGCACCGATGAATTTGTCCGGGTCCACGATCATCAAGTGAACATCGAACGGCTTGCGGGCGTGCTTTCGGATGGCCTTGATCACTGGTAGTCCGAAGCTGATGTTGGGCACGAACACGCCATCCATCACATCCAGATGATGCCATCCGGCCTCGCTCTCCTCGATCAGTTCAACGGCTTTGCGCAGTTCGGCGAAATCGGCGGAGAGCAGGGAAGGGGCGAGGATGTGGGCCATGTGTGGGCCGTTCGGGCATGGCGCCCTCGAACGATGGTGCGAAGGTAACTGAACGCGAAAAGGCCGCTTGGGGCGGCCTCTTCGATGGAAGGGTATGGGCTTCAGCCCAGGTAGGCTTTCAGAACACCGCTTCGGCTGGTATGCTTCATGCGGCGAATGGCCTTCTCTTTGATCTGGCGCACGCGTTCGCGCGTCAGGTCGAATTTCTGTCCGATCTCCTCCAATGTGTGCGGTTGGTTGCCGGCCAGTCCGAAATACAACCGGATCACATCCGCCTCGCGGCCCGCAAGGGCGGCCAACGAGCGTTCGATCTCCGTGCGCAGGCTGTCCGTCATCAGGCTCTCCAGCGGACTGGGCTGATCGTCGTTGCGCATCACGTCCATCATGGTGCCGCTGTCGCCATCATCACGCAAGGGCGCATCCATGCTCAGGTGCTTGCCCGTGTTGTTCAGGCTGGTCTTCACCTCTTCCAGCGTCATCTCCAGCACTTCGGCCAGTTCATGGGCTGTGGGCGGACGTTCGTGTTCCTGTTCCAGCTTGGCGAAGGCCTTGTTGATCTTGTTGATGGATCCGATCTTGTTCAACGGCAGGCGCACAATGCGGGCCTGTTCGGCCAGGCTCTGTAGGATCTGCTGGCGGATCCACCACACTGCATAGCTGATGAATTTGAAGCCACGGGTCTCGTCGAACCGGGTGGCCGCTTTGATCAAGCCGAGGTTGCCCTCACTGATCAGGTCGGGAAGACTGAGTCCCTGACCTTGGTATTGTTTGGCCACCGATACCACGAAGCGGAGGTTGGCCTTGGTCAGTTGTTCCAATGCACGTTGATCTCCTTCGCGGATGCGCCGGGCCAGTTCCACCTCCTCTTGGGCGGTGATGAGCTTGACCCGCCCGATCTCCTGCAGGTATTTATCAAGGGACGGCGTGTCCCGGTTGGTCACCTGTTTGGTGATCTTCAGCTGCCGCATTCGTGCCATGTGCGCGTCGTGTGTTTCCGTGGAATGACGCTTTCAACGCGGCGTGCAGCGCGAAGGTTACCGGCAGGCACGCGGACCATTGTACCCATTAACGAC
>CAZQFG010000068.1:0-13087 GCA_964592515.1 uncultured Chryseobacterium sp.
TTCAGGCGCATGGCCATGAACGACGAGGAGACCGTGGCGCTCACCGCCGGTGGCCACACCTTCGGCAAGATGCACGGCGCGGCTCCCGACTCACATGTGGGCGCTGCTCCCGAAGGCGCTGCGATCGAAGAACAAGGCTTCGGCTGGAAGAACAGCTTCGGCAGCGGCAAAGGCAAGGACACCATCACCAGCGGACTGGAGGGCGCGTGGAAGCCGAACCCCACGAAGTGGGACAACGGCTACTTCGACATGCTCTTCGGCTACGAGTGGGAACTGGTGAAGAGCCCCGCCGGTGGCTGGCAGTGGCTGGCCAAGGACGTGAAGCCCGAGCACATGATCCCCGATGCGCACGATCCTAACGTGAAGCACCGCCCCGCGATGACCACTGCGGATCTCTCATTGCGCTTTGACCCGATCTACGAGCCCATCAGCCGCCGCTTCCACAAGGACCCGCAGGCCTTCGCCGACGCCTTCGCCCGCGCCTGGTTCAAGCTCACGCACCGCGACATGGGCCCCAAGAGCCTCTACCTCGGTCCCGAAGTGCCGAAGGAGGACCTCATCTGGCAGGACCCCATCCCCGCAGGTAACAAGCTGGCCGATGCTGACGTGGCCGCGCTGAAGAGCAGCATCCTGGCCAGTGGTCTTAGCGTGAGCGAGCTCGTCGCAACGGCTTGGGCCAGCGCCAGCACCTTCCGCGGCAGCGATAAGCGCGGCGGTGCCAACGGTGCACGCGTACGTCTTGCTCCGCAGAAGTTCTGGGCAGTGAACGATCCCGCGCAGCTCGGCAAAGTGCTCGGCACGTTGGAGAAGATCCAGGCCGAGTTCAAGTCCAGCGGCAAGCAGGTGTCCATGGCCGATCTGATCGTGCTCGGTGGCAGCGCTGCCGTGGAGAAGGCCGCCAAGGATGCGGGCTTCAACATCGCCGTACCATTCACCAGCGGTCGCGGCGATGCCAGCCAGGAGCAGACCGATGTAGAGAGCTTCGCCGTGATGGAGCCCCAGGCCGACGGCTTCCGCAACTACCAGAAGAAGACCTACAGTGTGCCCGCCGAGGAGATGCTGGTGGACAAGGCGCAACTGCTCACTTTGAGCGCGCCTGAAATGACCGTGCTGGTGGGCGGCCTGCGTGTGCTGGGCGCCAACACCGGCGGCAGCACCCATGGCGTGTTCACCGACAAGGTGGGCCAGCTCACCAATGACTTCTTCGTGAACCTGCTGGACATGCGCCACGCTTGGGCCCCGAAGGCCGGCGAGGAAGGCATCTACGGCAGCCACGACCGCAAGACCGGCGATCGCAAGTGGACCGGCACCCGCGTGGACCTGGTCTTCGGCAGCAACTCGCAACTGCGCGCCATCGCCGAGGTGTACGCCCAGAACGACAGCAAGGAGAAGTTCGTGAAGGACTTCGTAAAAGCTTGGGTGAAGGTGATGGAACTGGACCGCTTCGATCTGAAGAAGTAAGCGTCGCAACATTCTGAACGAGGAAGGCGGTCCGTGAGGACCGCCTTCTTTGCTTGGAGACCATTCAACCGGGAATGGACGTGAATGAACGGGAATGCTACGCGGTGTGTGGGTGACGTACAGGTCGACCCTGGGCAGGGCATTTATTCAAGCCCATCCCCGTTCATTCACGGTCCCCTTTCGGCGGGGTACCTTGTAACCGGCGGCCTACAAGCGCTCCCGCGCATCCATCATCGCTTTTAGGATGGCATCGCGCTCGAGAAGCATTTCGTTCTTCCGTTCGTTGGGCACAACGAAGTGGAAGCGCAGCACCCGAGTGAACCGTCTGAGCTCTGTCCAGTACCACATGGTCGTGTAGCCCGCGATCGGCAGGGCGAGCAGGAAGAGCGCTGCGGTCCATGGGCGCGGATCAATGAACTGGTGGAAGGCCCACACTTCAAGGCCGTAGAACAAGGGAAAGCAGATCAAGCCCACGACCATTTGCACGGGGGCCTTGTACTCCACCTCCATGCGCGTTGCCTTGAACACAAGCGAAGGGAGGATGTAGGGCAGGTAGTTGGTGACCAGGCCGAAGAGGTAGAGGGGTGCCAGCAGGACAAGCTCCGCCAGGTATCCGAGGCACAGGAGCGCGAAGCTCTTTTGCCGGTAGGCATCGGTGTGGAAGCCCGGGGTGATGCGGTCGGTATGCAGCGCATCGAAGAACTGAAGGAGCTGCGCGCTGGTCCGTGCATAGAGTTCCGGCTGCGTGCCCTGCAGATGATGCAGCGCATCGGCAAGCTGTTTGCGCACCAAGAGCGAACGCTTGGGGTCCTGGTGGAGGTCGGCTTCAGGTGCGGCGTAGGTGGTGTAGAAGGTGTGCGCCTTGATCAGCAGGTCCTCCTGGTCCTTGCCGGTGGTCCACGGCAGCTTCTTCGCAAACGCCTTGTGGATATCGTCGGTCAAGGCTTCCACGGCATAGGCCTCGTTCCGTTGCTGGTCCTCCTTGTAGGCCGAGACCATGATCGGTTTGCCTATCGTAGCACGCACCATGCTGCGGAACTGGATCGCGTCCGAGTAGTCGAGCGCCACGGGGATGATCTGCACATCACCCGGTCCGGTGTAGCTCAAAGCGATGCGTGCGGTGCCGGTCTTGATCTCGCGCAGGTTGATCTCGTAGTGGCTGCTGCCTTCCGGGAAGATGAGGAAGGTGCCACCCTGTTGGAGGTAGGCATGGCACTGCGCGAAGGCTTGTTTGTTGTCGGGCTTTTCGCCGGGCGCCACATCCTTTTTCCGGAAGATGGGGATCACGTGGAAGTAGCGGAAGAAGGCCACCAGCAAGCCATTGCTGAAGAGACCTGCGTTGGCCACGAACCCGATCCGCTGCTCGGCCAGCAGGGCCACCAGCAAGGGGTCCATCAGTGTGTTCGGGTGGTTGGCCACGATGATCGCCGGACCGCGCTCGGGCATGTACGCGCGGCCCACCACCACGATCTTCTTGAAGAAGATGGCGGTGCTGATCCGGACGAGGGCCTTGATGAACGCGTAGATCATGGCCCCGAAAGTTGGCGATATACTGCGGACCTGTGATGCATCCAGCGCTTTTGTAAAGACTCCAAAAGCGCAGCCGTATGCGCAAGGTGGGCGTCGATCGCCTTCGGCTACATACTTTCACCCCGATGCTTCACATTGCCGTGTTCTGCGGGGCCAGCAGTGGCCACGATCCCATCCATGTGGCCGCCGCACGCGAGGTGGGCCGCGCCATTGCCCAACGCGGACTGGGTGTTGTTTATGGCGGTGGTCATGTGGGCCTGATGGGCGCCGTGGCCGATGCCGCCATGGAGGCCGGTGGACGCGTGGTGGGTGTGATACCCGGCTTCATGACCGAGCGCGAGTTGGCCCACGACCGCGTTTCGGAACTGGTGATCGTGCGCGATATGCACGAGCGCAAACTGGTGATGCACGAGCGCAGCCAGGCCGTGATCGCATTACCCGGTGGCTTCGGCACCATGGATGAGCTGTTCGAACTGCTCACCTGGCGCCAGCTCGGATTGCACGCCAAACCGATGGGCCTGCTCAACGTGAAGGGCTTCTACAATGGACTGTTGGCGCAAATGGTCCATATGGAGCAAGAGGGCTTCCTGCATGGCGATACCCGTGTTCTTTCCGATGACAACGTGGAGGCTTTGGTCGATCGCTTGACCGCCGCCATCGTAAGGGTATGAGTCGACGTGCAATGCAGGCGGAACATGAGGTCATCCATCCCTGGCTGGCGCCCTTGGTCGTTACGTTCAAGCAGCACGCCGACGCGGAGAACGCCGCCGCCATGCGTGCCTACATGAAGGACCACTTCCCGTTCTTCGGCATCAAGGCCCCGGACCGCAGGCAATTGGTGAAGGAGCACATCGCGATGCACGGCGCACCTGACCTGGCCGAGCTACCGGCCATTGCACGATCGGCCTTCGCACTTCCGCAACGCGAATTGCATCAGGTGGCCGTTGATCTGCTGATGAAGCATGCCCGGAAACTGACCCCGGAGCACCTGCCGTTGGTGGAGGAACTGATCACCACCAAGAGCTGGTGGGACAGTGTGGACGGGTTGGCCATCCATGTGGTGGGCGTGGTGCTGAAGCGCCATCCGAAGGAGATCGCGAAGTGGAACAAGCGCTGGGTAGGCAGCAAGGACCTATGGCTTATTCGCACGGCGATCATTTTCCAGAACCGGTGGAAGGAGGACACTGACCGCGCCTTACTCTTCGCCAATATGGACCGCCACGCCGCGCACACCGACTTCTTCATCCGCAAGGCCATTGGCTGGGCGCTGCGCGAACTGGCTGCCACTGACCCCAAGGCCGTGAAGGACTACGTGGGTTCGCGGAAGCTCTCGCCGCTAAGCACACGCGAGGCCCTCAGGAAGTTGTAACGGATGCATCCATGGGAATGCGTCCCCATAGCGCACACGCGGGTCAGTCGCGCTGTTTGCGGGGGAACTTGGGCTTGGGCTCGTAGAAGCCTTCCTTCTTCTGGAAGCCGCCACGGTCCTCACGACCACGGTATCCACCGCCGCCTTGCGGACGGTCACCACGGTCGCCGCGATCACCACCGCCCTTGTAACCACCACCGCCGCCTTTGTAGCCGCCACCACCGCCACGGTAGGGAGCGCCTGAGCGTTCGCCACCGCCGCCCTTGTATCCGCCACCTCCGCTACTGGGCCGGGGGGGAGCGCCCTTGCCAGCACCACCGGCCTCGTCAACGCGCACGCTGCGGCCTTTGTAGTTGGCGTTGTTGAACGCGTTGCGCACCTGCTCGAAGTGGTCGGGCTCAATGTCGATGAAGGAGTAAACGTCCTTGATCAGCATGCGGCCGATCAGCTCGCCGCTGATGCCGGTCATACCGCAGATGTAGCCGAGCATCTTGCCCTTGTCGAAGCCATCCGCAGTGCCGAGGTTGATGAACATCTGGCGGCCGGTGCTGAAGCGCTCCAACGAGGAAGGGCGCTCGGCGCGGGCGCTGTGGTCCTTGCGGCTCATGTCCACGTTCAGGTCGAACGCGGTGCGGTGCTGTTCGATGATCCGGTTGAAGGCCAGGCTCATGAACCGGTCGATGAGCTCCTCCTTTTCGAAGCTCATCAGTTCGGCCCGCGCCTCGGAGAGCAGTTCAGCAAGTCCTTCATGGTCCACCTCCACGTTCTTCAACCGCTTCATGTAGGCCACCACCTGCTGTTTGCCGATCTCGGCGCCGCCGGGTACGCGCACATAGGTGAAGTGGGTCTTCAGCGAACGTTCCAGCTGGCGGATCTTGTTCACGTCGCGCACGCCGATGATGCTGAGCGAGATCCCCGCACGACCGGCGCGGCCCGTACGTCCGCTGCGGTGTGTGTAGTTCTCGGCCTCGCCGGGCAGATCGAAGTGGAACACGTGGGTCACGTCCTTCACGTCGATACCGCGTGCGGCCACATCCGTGGCGATCAGCAGGCGGATGGTGCGGGCACGGTAGCGGCCCATCACATGGTCGCGCTGTGCCTGCGAAAGGTCGCCGTGGATGGCATCGGCGTTGTAGCCGTCCTTCACCAGTGCGGTGGCCAGGTCCTGGGTCTCGTGCTTGGTGCGGCAGAACACGATGCCGAAGAGGTCGGAGTCGGCATCAATGAAGCGCTTCAGTGCGGCGAAGCGGTCCTTGCTATGTACCACGCAGTATTGGTGCTGGATGGCGGCGGCGGCGCTGTTCGCCGGCCCCACGCTCACCTCCTCGAACTCGCGCATGTAACGCTTGGCAATGCGGCGCACCTCACTGCTCATGGTGGCGCTGAAGAGCCAGGTCTTCTTGTCCTCGGGCGTTTTCTCCAGGATCTCCGTAAGGTCCTCCTGGAAGCCCATGTTCAGCATCTCATCGGCCTCATCGAGAATCACCACGTCCACGCTGCCGAGGTCCACGGCATCGCGGCCGATCAGGTCGAGCAGGCGGCCGGGGGTGGCCACGATCACTTGTGCACCACGCTGGATCTCGCGCATCTGGTCGCGGATGCTGGCCCCGCCGTAGACGGCCACGATGCGCGTACCCTTCATATTGGAAGAGAACCGCTCGAGGTCCTTGGAGATCTGCACGCACAGCTCGCGGGTAGGCGCCAGTACCAGGCATTGGATGGAACGTTCCTGCGGGTCGAGGAATTCCAGCATTGGCAGGCCGAACGCGGCGGTCTTGCCGGTGCCGGTCTGGGCGAGGGCCACCACGTCCTTTTCGGTCTTCAGCAGCAGGGGGATGGCCTGTTCCTGAACGGGGGTGGGAGTGGTGAAGCCGATCTCGTTAAGGGAACGGAGGATCTCCGCGCGGAGACCGAGCGCGTCGAAGGAGGACATCTCAGTAGGCAAAAGGGAGGGGCAAAAGCGCTGAATGTGCGCAGAATTGCCGCGAAGGTACGTCGATCCGCCGTGGGGCGGGTGTTCGGCTATCTTTGGCCGCCTGCCATGACCGCGATCGAATCCAGCCTTTCGGGCACCTTCCGTACCATTCTGGTGCTGCTGGTCGTGTGGTGGTTGCTGCGTTTTTTCCTGCGAATGCAGGCGGCACGCCAGGCCGGTAGCTCCTCCCGGAACACGTATGCAGGCCATGACCGGCGCGCTCCCGGCGAGGTGCGCATCGAGCAGGCATCATCGAACGTTCGGCCCAAGCCGGCCGGGCGCTCTGGACCCGATATCATCGACGTCGATTTCGAGGAGGTGAAATAGCCTCCGTTCATTTCCGCACAGCCCATGAAAGCGATCCCTTGGAAGAACCTGGTGCCGGTGTTCGTGGCGCTGGCCCTGTTCTATACGCTCAGCCTCATCTACTTCAGCCCGGTACTGGACGGCCAGCAGCTAAGGCAGCACGACCGCGACATGTGGTACGGCATGGCCCAGGAGGTGATGGAACACCGCGAGGCCTTTGATGAGGACCCCTTGTGGACCGGCAGCATGTTCAGTGGCATGCCCGCCTACCAGATCTCGGTGCTGTGGCCCAAGAACCTGCTGATGTGGGCTGATGATGCCTTCCACGGCTTCCTTCCCCGGCCGGCGAGCTTTCTCTTCCTTTACCTGCTGGGCATGTACATCCTGATGTGCTGCCTGCGGATAGACCCCTGGTTGGCCATTGTGGGGGCCGTGGCTTTCGGCTTCTCATCGTACTTCTTCGTGATCCTCACGGCCGGCCACAACAGCAAGGCCAACGCCATCGGATACATGCCCATGGTATTGGGTGCGGTGTACCTGCTCTACCGTGGCAAGCAGCTGCTCGGGGCATCATTGCTCGCGCTCTTCCTGGGGCTCGAGATCGCCATGAACCACGTGCAGGTGACCTACTACCTCGCGCTGATGCTGGCCCTCTTCGTGCTGGCAGAGGCCGTGCGTGCGTTCCGGGAGAAGTCCATCGGCGACTTCGTGAAGCGTTCCGGGTTGGGGCTGGCCGGGGTGGTGTTGGCCCTGAGCTGCAACATCGGCCTGCTGTGGACCACTTACGAGTACGGGCAATATTCCACCCGTGGACGGAGCGAGCTCACTATTCTGCCTGATGGCACCCCCGTGGACGCCATCCGCACTTCGGGACTGGATCGCGACTATGTGACCCAGTACAGCTACGGCAAGCAGGAATCGCTGACCCTGCTGGTGCCCAATGCCAAGGGTGGTCCTTCCGCGCAGATCGGCAATGACCAGTCGCTGTTGACCAAGGCGGACCCGCGTTTCCGGCAGAACCTGGCACAAATGAGCAGCTATTGGGGCGACCAGCTGAGCACCGCCGGTCCGGTCTACGTGGGGGCCATCATGGTGCTGCTTATGCTGTTGATGCTGGCGCGTACGGAAGGCCATGGACGCTGGTGGATGCTGGGCTCGCTGGTGTTGCTCGCGTTGGTGGTGAGCATCACCAATGCCGGCGGTGCCGATGTGATGGCCCTTTCCGAAGTGGCAGGTATCCGCAGTTCGCTGCTGGTGGGCCTTTTGGTGGTGGCCTATCTGATCACGGGCCTGGTGCTGGTGCGCGATACGCTCGTGTTCGCCCTTTTCAGCTCGTTCCTGCTGTGCCTCATGCTGGCCTGGGGCCATAACCTGATGCCGCTCACCGACTTCTTCCTGGACCATGTGCCGGGCTACAGCAAGTTCCGCGCGGTCACCATCATCATGGTCATTGTGGAACTGGCCATTCCCGTGCTGGGCATCCTCTACTTGGACCGCCTCGTGCGCGAGGGTGGGTGGGACAAGCCCACGGAAAAGAGGTTCATGGTCATGGCCGGTGTGGTGCTCGGCGCATTGCTGGTGATGGCCGTTGCGCCTAAGAGCGTTACCACATTCCTCAGCGATCGGGAGCGTGTTGCCCTGAACGAACAGGCCAACGACCCGGCCATGGAGGCGCAGGTGGTCGCTTTCGTGAACGAGCTGGAAGCGGTGCGCGTGAGCATTTTCACCGCCGATGTATGGCGCAGCTTCGGGTTCGTGCTGGTAGGCGGCCTGTTGCTCTTCCTGTTCGGCCGCAAGGTGGTGGGCCGTACCGTGCTGGTTGCCGGTCTGGGCCTGCTGGTGGTCACGGACCTGTGGGTGGTGGACAAGCGCTACCTGCACAACGACAAGGACCGCGGACGTTACCTGAAATGGGAGGATGCAGCAACTGCAGCGCTGCCCTTCACGCCCAATGCCGCCGACATGGCCATTCTTGAAAGCGAATGGAGCCCAGCTGCCGAAGCTGACCAGAAGCAGGCCATGGACCGCTTGAAGCAGAAGAAACAGGGCGAGAGCGGACGCAACAAGGTGGTGTCCAAGAACGAGGAGGTAGTGACCCGCTTCGGAAGCCTGCGCAGGCATGCCCAGTACAGGGTGATGTGGCTGGCCAATCCCTTCAATGATGCGCGGGTGAGCTACTTCCACCGCAGTGTGGGCGGTTACCACGGGGCCAAGTTGAAACGCTACCAGGAGCTCATCGAGTTCCATCTGGCACCCGCACGTTCGCGTGTGGTGGAGCTTTTGCAGAGCGGTACATCGGTCCCCGTGATGGACAGCCTGATGGCGCGTGAAGGCGTGCTGAACATGCTGAACGTGCGCTACCTCATCTACAGCGATGAGCGTCCGCCTATCCGCAATAGCAATGCGTTGGGCGATGGTTGGTTCGTGGACGAACTGCGCTGGGTCAAGAACGCCGATGAAGAGATCACCGCATTGGGTGAGATCGATCCTGCCCGCATAGCCTTGGTGGACGAGCGTTACAAGGCCGACCTGGGTGATCTGCAAGTGCGCCCCGATCCCTCGGCAAGCGTGACCCGCGACAGCTACCGCACCAATGAGCTGACCTACACCGTGCGTTCCGCGAATGGCGGTCTGGCCGTGTTCAGCGAAGTGTGGTACGGACCCGATTGGGTGGCGATGATCGATGGCAAGGAGGTGCCACATGTCCGCGCGGACTATGTACTTCGAGCACTTGCCGTACCTGCGGGGGAGCACAAGGTGGTGTTCAAGGTGAAGGGTGGGGCCTATAACACCTCGCAGCCCATCGCCATGGCCGGCAGCCTGTTGGTGCTCCTGCTTGTGCTGGGCACGCTATGGATGGAACTGCGTCCGGCGAAGGCCGAAGGATGAAGCGCGTCCTGATCATCACGTACTACTGGCCGCCCAACGGTGGTGCCGGCGTGTATCGCTGGCTGAAGATGAGCAAGTACCTGCCTGAACACGGGTGGACACCGATCATCTACACGCCCGAGAACCCCGAGCGAGTTGCCGATGATGCCGCCCTCTTGAAGGATGTTCGTCCAGGCACCGAGGTGATCAAACGCCCGATCACGGAGCCCTTCAGTCTGTACAAGCGGTTCACGGGAAGGGCGCAGCACGAGCGCGTGCAAACGGCCTTTCTCAGCGAGCAGGCGAAGGGCGGTTGGAAAGAGGACCTGGCCCTCTGGGTGCGCAGCAACTTCTTTATTCCCGATGCGCGAGTGTGGTGGGTCCGTCCCAGCATTGCGTTCCTCAAGGACTATCTGCGTGAACATCCGGTGGATGCCGTGGTGACCACCGGCCCGCCGCATAGCATGCACCTCATCGGCCGTGGGTTGAAACGCGCGTTGGGCATCACCTGGGTGGCCGATCTGCGCGATCCATGGACCGACATCGATTTCTACCAGCAGCTCAAGTTGACCGGCTGGGCCGATGCGCGCCACCACCGGTTGGAGCGGAGCGTCCTGCAAGAGGCCGATCGTGTGGTCACCGTAAGCTGGCGTTGGGCCGATGACCTGGCCCGTATTGGTGGCCGACCGGTGGAGGTGATCACCAACGGGTTCGATCCGGAGGATGTGCCCTCACCACCAGTGCCGCTCGATGATCGATATAGCCTCGTGCATATTGGATCCATGAGCGCAACCCGCGATTGCCCGGGTCTTTGGAAGGCACTGGGTGCACTGTGCCGCAAGGATCCGGGGTTCAGCGAACGCTTCGTTCTGCGCTTCGTGGGTCCTGTGGACCATGCCATCATCGCCAGCGTTCAAGAGGCCGGGCTGGCGGACCATGTGGAGCGACTTGGACGTCTTGGGCACAATGAGGCAATGCGCGAGATGCAGCGTGCGCGCGTGCTCCTGCTGCCCATCAACGATACGCCCAACAGTGGAGGTATTCTGCCAGGGAAGCTCTACGAGTACCTGTCCGTAGGTCGGCCCGTGCTGGCGATCGGTCCCGGTGATGGCGATGTGGCCAGGGTGGTCCGTGAACCGCACCTCCGAATGGACCGTGTACCATCCGATGGCCAGATGGCCGCTGTGCGCGCGCTGTTCGAGCAGGACGGCGAACTGGTCCAGCAGGACCGCGCCCGCTTCGATCGCCGTGCATTGGCGGGTACCTATGCGCAGTTGCTCGCCGCTGCATCGGCTAAGCGCTGAGGTTCCCGCACCGCCCGCCCTACTTTCGCACGGCCGTTGTCCATCGGACGGGTCGCATTCATGGGCATCCTTGCCAGACAAGCCACCTTCAATACACTGCTCGCCTATTTGGGCATCGGGCTGGGCTTTGTCAATGTGGTGCTGCTGTATCCGCGTGTGTTGCAGGCCGATGAGTTCGGGCTCACGCGCTTGGTGGTCTCCATAGCGACCATTGCCGCGCAATTAGCGCAGCTGGGCGCAGAGAACACGGTGATCCGCTACTTCCCGTACTTCCGCGATGCCGACCGCCAGCACCGCGGTCTGCTGGGCATGCTGCTCCTTTTCGGCACGGTCGCAGGGTTGTTCGCGGCACTGGTGTTGGGCGTTTTTCACGGGATGCTCTCGGATGTCTTCGCCGACCGTAATGCCCTGTATGGTTCGTACGGCCTGGTGCTGATGCCGCTGGTATTGGCCGAGGTCTACTTCATTCTGCTCCGCAGCTTCAGCCGGTCGTTGCACCGCACGGTACAGCCCACCTTCATTCGCGAGTTCGTTCTGCGCGTCCTTCAAACGTTGCTGATCGCGGTGCAGGCCTGGCACCCCATGCCCTTCGGTGTATTCATGGGCTTGTATGCCGCCATCTTCCTGGTGTGCACGCTCTTGCTGGTGTTCGACCTAAGGCGTGCCGGGCACCTTCGGCTTGGCTGGGGTCAGCGCTGGTTGCCACGACGTTTACGCAAGAGCATGATCACGTACAGTGGCTTCACCTTCTCCGCCAGTCTGGCAGGCATCGTACTGGGCAATATGGATCAGTTGATGATCGGCGCACTGCTCGGCGATGGCTTGCGCTACGTGGCCCATTACGCGGTCGCCTTCTACTTCGGTTCCGTTATCGCAGCACCCGGAAGGGCCTTGCAACAGGCCGCTGTGCCCCTGTTGGCCGAAGCATGGAAGCGGAACGACCGGGAGACCATCGCCATGCTCTATCGCCGCTCTTCGTTGCTGCAGCTCCTGGTCAGTGGCTTCCTGTTCGTGCTCATCTGGACCGGCTCCACTGACCTTTTTGAACTGCTGCCGGCGGAGTACGGAGCGGCCGAACCGGTGGTCATCGTCATTGCACTAGCCTATTTGCTCACCAGTGCCATCGGGCTCAGCGTGGGCATCATCAGCATGTCGCGGGCCTACCTGCTCGATGCGTGGAGCAGCTGGGCCATGCTCATCATCAATGCGGTGGCCAACTTCGTCCTCATCCGGTCCATGGGCATCATCGGAGCCGCCTATGCCACGCTCATTTCACTGGTGGTGGTCGGTGCCTTCCGCACCTGGTTCCTGCAGCACCGCTTCGGCCTTTGGCCCTTCGATCGCCGCACCGTGCTTGTCGTGTTGTTGATCGCTGCCGTATCCGCCGTGGTGCCCTGGGTCCCACTTACGGGCGCTCCGTTTTGGGACCTCGCTCTGCGTGGTGTGCTGGTGTCGGTACTGTTCTGGCCTGCCGCGCATGTGCTCGGTCTGGCGCCGGAGATCGTGGACCTGCTCGGAAAGCTTCGTTCCAGAGCACGTTGATGTGCTCACGCGCCGAGGGCCCGTATCACGAACATCAGGGAGCGATCGCCCGGATCGCAAAGCTCAGATGCCGGTCCGTTTCGTGTGTGAGCAGGAGCAGTTCCCAATCATGCTTCACACAGAACTCATGGACAGCTTCCACGACGCCGTAACGCACGCCACCATCCCAATTGCCGGTCACATAGTCATGACCTGCGATGATGCCTCCGGCCTTCACTTTCGTGCGAGCGATCTCCAGTTCCGCTGCGGTTACGACATAGCCGTGGTCGGTGTCGATATAGATCCAGTCGAAATAGCCGTCGGGGAAACGGGAAAGCACATCCGTTGAAAGACCAAGATCGATCTTCACTCGCCCTGATGCGATCTCTGCTGCGAACTTGTTCCGTACGACCTGCTCCAATCCACCATGATAACGGGCGCTCGACCACATGTCGATGAGATGGAGTCTCTCCGGTCGAGCAATGGTCAGTATCCGTGCAGAGAAATCGCCATGATCAACTCCGGCCTCCGCAACGACACCGCCTTTGGGCATCGCTTCCAGAAAGGCATCCCTGTCCAGAACCACCTTTAGGTTGCGCAAGTGCTTTTCCTTGAGCTCCACCTTGGGGATAGCTCTGCTTTGGGCCGTGCGTATCCTCCCTAGTAGTCCGTTCAAAGCGCGGTAGGCAGGCTTTGCGCTCTTTTTGAACACGGCGCTCACGACTGGTGTTTTTCAGTTGATGGACGGCGAAT
>CAZQFG010000069.1:0-13064 GCA_964592515.1 uncultured Chryseobacterium sp.
ACCCTTCACGGTCTGCCCAGTACCTTGGCGGTCCACACCCCAACCCCTATGCAATTCACCGCCGCACAGATCGCCCAGCTCCTTCAAGGCACCGTGGATGGCGATCCCAACGCCACCGTCAGTCGTCTCTCCAAGATCGAAGAAGGCGGTGAAGGATCACTGTCCTTCCTGG
Organism: uncultured Chryseobacterium sp.; assembly: GCA_964592515.1. Classification (GTDB taxonomy): domain Bacteria; phylum Bacteroidota; class Bacteroidia; order Flavobacteriales_F; family PHOS-HE28; genus PHOS-HE28. The sequence goes on from CAZQFG010000069.1 coordinate 173, forward strand.
CCAATCCGGCTTACACGCAATATGTCTACGGTACCACCGCCAGCGTGGTGATCATCGGGCAGACCTTCGAGCTTACGGCCCCGGTGAAGACCACCCTCGTGCGCGTGGCCGATGCACAGGCGGCCTTCGCAAAGGTGCTGGCCATGTACAATACCATCAAGCTGGATAAAAAGGGCATCGCTCCTCAGGCGGTGATTGAACCCGGCGCCAGCTACGGCGACAATTGCTACATCGGCGCGCTGGCCTATATCGGCGCCAATGCCAAGTTGGGCAACAACGTGAAGATCTATCCCCACGCCTACATCGGCGATAACGTGACCATTGGGGACAACACCACTGTCTTCGCCAACGTGACCATCTATTCGGATTGTGTGGTGGGCGCCAACTGCATCATCCACAGCGGCACGGTGATCGGCAGCGACGGCTTCCGCTTCGCCACCGGTCCCAATGCGGCAGAGAAGATCCCGCAGATCGGCAACGTGGTGATCGAGGACGATGTGGAGATCGGCGCCAACTGTGCGATCGATCGCGCCACACTGGGCAGCACCATCCTCCGCCGTGGTGTCAAGTTCGACAACATCATCCACATCGCGCACAACGTGGAGGTTGGCGAGAACACCTACTACGCGGCGGGCGGCGTGGTGGCGGGTAGCACCAAGATCGGCAAGAACTGCATGTTCAGCGGGCAGGTTGGTATCATCGGTCACCTGAAGATCGCGGACGGCACCATCATCGCGGCGCAGAGCGGCATCAGCAAGGACACCAAGGCGGGCGAGGCCTATATGGGTTCACCCGCGTGGGAGGCCAGTAAGTACCGCAAGAGCTACATCCACTTCCGCAACCTGGACCGCATCGTGGAGCGGATCGACAAGTTGGAGAAGGCGGCCAAGGGCTGATCACGAACCACTCCGAACGCAGAGCGCCCCCAAGGCGGGGGCGCTCCGAAATGTTCATGTGCTGAAGGGTCAGTGCACCACGTTGATGCGGCGTGTGATCTGACCTTGTGCGGTGGTGAGCCGCACCAGGTAGGCGCCTTGCGGTAGCTGGGCTGTGTTCAGTTGCCGCGTTTGCTCCGTGGGGGCCACGTTGATCTGGTACACACTTCGGCCTGTGGCGTCGAAAAGCTCCAGGCGACCGATGCCGATGGCAGGCAGCTCCACCACCACGCGGTCATTAGCAGGGTTCGGATAGATGCGGACCTCATCAGCGCTATTGAGCGTCTTGGAGGTGCCGGGCATGGTGCAACCCAGGAAACCCGTGTTGGCCGTTCCATCCACGAAGCATTCATTGGCCATGGAGAGCGCACTGTTCAATTGCGAGGCGGAGTAGCTTGAACCGCATCCACCAATGAAACGGTTGGCCTCGTTCAGCAGCGATTGCACGGTCCAGCCTTGGAATGGACCGCTCTGAATGATGGCGCTGCCGAGCGACATGGAGCTCTGTCCGAAGGATTGATCGACCGCATCGAAGCCCACGCTCAAGGTCAGTGCCACCAACTGTCCCGCAAGCACGTTGCGGTAGGTGTTTCCCGGGTTCACCAGCGTGCCTACGTTCAACTGACGGGCCGTGGTGCCGCTGGGCAGGAAAGCCTGAACGGCTGCCGACGTGGTGAGCCGGAGCTTGTTGGTGCACCCGATCTGCACGCCATTGGGGAAGGCGGTAGCGAAATAGGCATTGCGGTATGCACCGGGGTTGTTGCCATTGCCTGCCGTACCCCAGCCACCTTGTGTTTGCGTGCGGAACTGGCACACCGTTACCGGAGGCGAACTGCAATCGATCACGAAGGTCTGTACCGCTTCGCAATCCGTTCCGTTGAAGATGGCCACGCTGTGCTGGCCCGATGTGAGACCGGTGACCTGTGGTCCGCCAGTGGCCTCGTTGCCATCCCAGCGGATCTCGAAGTAGCCCTCGGGGTCAAGACCGGTAATGGTGGCATAGCCAGTCCCGTCCTTCGCACAACCGAAGGTGAGCGTGTAGGTGAAGTCGCACTCCGTATCCTGTGCATTCAACTGTGTAGCGAAGGCCAGTACGAGCAGTGTGGAGGTAAGTATCCTGTTCATGTTCCATGGTGTGTTTGCGTTCCTTGATCCCAGACCATTCTGCCTATTGTGGCAGGCCCACAGGGAACAGGTCGGGAGGACGCATGGAACGACGGAACAAGGCCGCATGCGCGATACGCGGACCCTGCGACCTTCCGGACCGCTTGGCCGATGCACGGAGCACTATTGCACGGCTGCCTACCATGCACGACGGAACGAGTCACCCTCGCAAGGGGTTACACCTGTTGCTCAGGCTTTCGCCCAATGCGTGGAAGGGGGCGATGAAGCCAGGACCAATATCCGATGGATGAACCGATCAGGGCAGCTGTTCCTCCCGGGTATTGGTGGGAATGATGCCCCCGATGTTCTGCAGGATGGGGTCGCGATCGTTGTCGGCGTTGGTGTACTTCACCACGCCATCAAGGTTCACATCCTCGGGATGGTAGCCGGCCACCGTGCCTGTTGGTGTAATACCGCCGATACGGGCCAGAATGGGATCACGATCGTTGTCGGCATTGGTGTATTTCAGTATGCCATCGCCGCTCACATCGCCGGCCCAAAGCACACGCAGATCGCCCAACGCCTTCCGCGCATCGGTGCCATAGGTGGCCGTGGCCGGGCTGGAGAGATCCACCACCTGCACGCCGTTCCCAAAAGGCAGTGCTACGGCCGTCATGGCACCCAGGTGATTGCGGTGGCGCACCACCACATGGTAGTTGCCGCGCGCAGCATCGGGGAATACCAAGGGCGACTTTCCATCGGGCATCACCACCTTGCCGTTGGCCTGCACAATGGCGGCGCGTTCATCCACCACCACCATGGAGTTGGTGGCATCGCGTAGTTCCACCCACACCCAATCCACCGGCGCCGCGGAACCCAGCCGGTCCATTACGGACTGGGTCATAACCACACCGGAACCTTGTGGGTCCGTTTGGGGCAGCAGACCTGCGCTGTGGAGGAGTGTGCGCATCTGTGTGCCTTGCAGTGGCCCTTCGAGGAGCATGGTCAAGGCCAGTTCCGCATCGCCGTCCTGGTAGTCGTAAATGCCATCCATGTCGCGGTCCACGCCGTGGCGAAGCATGGTACTGGGGTGCACCACGGTCCAGGTGAGCGGATTACCGGCCTGGGCATGGGCGATGAGCTGTGCGTGTGTAACGGGTGCTGCGCCGTTCTGGTCCGGCTGGTAGTTATCGGCGCCGAGGTAATGGAAGCCACGCAGCTCGCCGTTCCATCTACCCTTCACCACCAAGGCATAATCGGCGGGGTACTTGTTCACCCAGTTGCGCAGCGACCCCACACGGCCCACACTGCCGGCACTGCCATTGATGGTCATGCGCATGCCAACCGCAGGCAGCACATCGTGCACCACATGCGCCAGATCGAACTGGTGGCTCTGCGGACTGTTCACCTGCGTGATGCCTCCGCTCCAGCTGAGCAGCTCGGGCTCATAGTCACCCAGGTAATGCGCGGTGCCGGTCTGGTTGAAACGCGTCTCCATCACCCCATCGCTCATCAGGCCGAAACCACTGGTGCATTCAGTGGTGGTGTAGTAGAAGCCGTTCTTTCGGTACACGGTGCGCAGGTCGGGCACCATGTTGGTGTTGTTGGTCATGTTCACCACACCCGCGCTCACGTTGGAGCCATTGCCGGGCAGGTGTCCCCTGCCACTGCCGGTCTGGTGGCAGTGAGAGCAGTTGAAGTTTACTGCCACGAAGAGCTTCACGCCCGCAGCGGGTACGGTCTGGAAGGTGGTGCCGGTGAAACGCACGCGGCTCGGCATACGCTCTACAGTAGCGGCCACGGAACTATCCGGCCGGATGGTGCGATACGGGTTGGGCACATGCCAGCACGCATCAAGAAAATCGGCGAATTCCTGCATGCTCACGGCATCAAGCGGCGCATCGGCACCCTGCAGGTCGGCGAAGGCCCCCGCGAAATCATGAAAGCCGCTCTTATCACCGCGCCAGTGCAACTTGCCGGTGCCGCGGTTGATGATGTCGATGAGGAATTGGGTGGTCTTCAATCCCTTCATCGGGTGGAAGGTCTTGTTGCCCGCAGGGTCGTTCACGGTGACCATATCGCCGGCCGGGTTGCCCAGGTCCCACGCGAGGCGGTCCCAGCGCGCATCCACGTGGCACGACCCGCACGAGATGTGGCCGTGGCCGCTACCGGTGTGCGTGTTGTACAAGTGCTTGCGCCCTTTTTTGATCACCTCGGGCGTGGGGTCGAAGAAGGTGGTGCGGTCCGTTTCGCGATCAGTGGCGAGGTCGATGGTGGAGATGGACCCGTCGAACTTGTTCAGCACATAGCCGCGTGTACGGGCCTCGTCGAGCACGATGCCCGTGGGTCCCTCGCCCACCACGATGGGCTCCTGCATCACCCGCGAACCCGTGGCCCCAATGGTGATCACGTTGTTGGAGCCCATGCCGGTGACATAAGCCTTGCTGCCATCGGCCTTCCATACAATGCCACGCGGATCGCCGATGGATTGCTTCCGAAGCACCGGTGCCGAAGCGTGCGTACCGTAGTTGATGTGCGGGTTGAGGTCGGCAATGAGCGGACCTCCGGCGGGAGCGAAACGCGAAACGTTCACGCGAAGGAATTTGCCTTTCAGATTGGGTTCAAAGCGTACCTCGTTGGTGGCATCGGTCCCCACCACGTACACCTCGCCGCTCTGTGGATGCACGGCCATGGCCATCAGGATGTTGCCCAGGTGGTTCTTGTAGGTCACGCCGGCCGTGCTCGGGTTGTTGGCGTTGATCTTCGCCACATCGCGGTCGGGCATGTCCCATCCTGCAATGCGCGCGGTGCCCGCAATGCCTCCGGTAACAATGTTGGTCCAGTTGCCGCCATTGTCGTCCATCCACTGACCTGCTGCGTTCTTGCGCACTACCAGACTGTGGTTGCCGGGCATTACCGGATTGTTAGGGTTCATGGGCGGCTGAAAACCATTACCCGCATTGGGCACTGGTACAACACCCCCATAAGGCCCTGCCGGATGCGTGACATCGCTCGGCACCGTGGTGCAGCCTCCTTGTGGCGAGCAGAAACCACCCGCATGGAATGCATTTCCGGGGATCACCGTGGTCTGGTTGCCGCTCTCGAAGAAGGCACAATACACGGTGCTACCATCCGGGCTCACCGCCAGTGCTCGGGGCTGTTCACCCTTGAGCAATACCTGCGTGGGTGCCGTGGCCAGGTTGGCGGGATCGAACACCTGCACCAGTTCCTGCTCGGCACAGCTAACGAAGGCTTTCACAGGCGAACCCGCGAAGACCACATCGGCCGGTTCATTCTCGGTAAGTACACTGCGCACGGTGGTCTTCAGCGTGAGATCAACGATGCTCACTTCGTCGCTCACCTGGCACACCACCCAGGCTTCGTTGTTGGTGCGCGCCCGCACGGTAACAGGGTCCAAGCCCACCGGAATGCTGGCGCTGTGGACGAGGCCTGCGGCCGAGACCGTGTACACCTCCAAGCTGTTGTTGCCGGTGTTCACGGCCAGGAGCTTCGTGCCATCGGGCGTCATGTCCAGCGGATGCACATGCGCCGATTCGAAGTTGGTGAAGGTGGAGGCCGGAACGCTTTTCCCGTTGCCTTGCTCACGGCTCTCATTGCCGGTCTCCAAGGCGTCGAAGGCGGAAAGGCCGGCAACACCAAGGACCAGTGCAAGGGCGATGGAAGAACGATGTTGGGTAATGCGTGCGCTCATGGGCAAATGCTGGTTGAAGGATGTATTCTGGCCCGCCGATACACCGCACATCCGCTCCCATTCCGGCAGAACCGAACGGTAAGCTAATAGATCAGCACGAGAACACGCAAAACGAGAGGCCCGAGCGTCCTCAGAAGCGGTGGGCCAGGGTCACTGTGCGCTTGAACTTCTCCACGTTCCCTTGCAGATCGTACACCTCCATAAGGATGATGTAGGGACCGATGCGCCCCTTGTCGCCGCCATCCAAAAGGCCATCCCAACTGATGGCGCCCTCGGTGCCGAGCAGCAGGTTCTCCATCAGCTTGCGCACTTCGCGACCGGTAATGTCGTACACGCTCATGTTGCCCACGAAGCCCGGCTCATCAAACTTGTACGCAATGGTGAGCAGGTCCTGGTAGCCATCGTTGTCGGGGCTGAAGATGGCCGGGTCGATGGTGACCTCACCTGTGGCGGAAGGCACCTCGGCGTATTGCGAATTGACGAAGCCCGGCGTGGCGCGCCCTGCAATGTCCGAGGCCGTGTGCCAGTTCGTGGGGTCATCAGTAGCACGATCCGGGCTCACACGCTCCAGACTGTATCCCTCGGTGGAACCCACCAGCACGAAGTGCAGCCCATCGTCATATCGGAACAGGTCGAGCACCGTGTTGGTGGCATCGGCCAGCACCACCGAGCCATTGCCGTTGTTGTAGCTGGGAAGGGTGGTCTGCAGGAAACGCTCACTTCGGCTCTGCGGGTATCTAGCGACGATATCGGCTGTGTTCGGGGTCAGCAGCACGTACTCGCCTGGAAGGAGAAGCACGGTCTCCGTGGTGATGGTGCGGTAGTTGGCGACTACACCGTTGGTCTCGTTGGCCAATTGCAACCCACCCAGGCTTACGGTCTTTGTGGAACGATTGAGGATCTCCACGAAGTCGCTGCCGGTACCCTCCGGATCATAGAGCACTTCATTGATAACAAGATCACCAGGCAACACCGGCTCGGGAAGCGCAAAGGCAGCGGAGTTGGAACCCGCGATCTCGTTGCCCACGCAGTCGGTCACCCCGGTAACCGTTACCGTGTAGAACACACCCTCCGTGAGCGGTTGTGCCAGCACCAAGTGTACGCGATCGTTGGTGCCCAGTACGGGATCGGCAACGGTAATGGGCACCGCAGGTGCGATCAGATAGCCGCCATCTGAAAGAGAGGCCGCGTTCATGGGCTCGTTGAAGACCAGTTCCAACTGGCTGTTGCCGATCACCTGCACGCTGAGCAATGTAGGTGGCACTGCATCGGGCGTAGGGTCGAACACACTGTTTGCCGCGCCCGGGGTCCCACCGGCAGGCGCATTGCTCGCCATCCAGTTGGTCGCACCCGAGCATGGCGTGGTAGGATCTATCTGCTCGAGGGTCCAACCGCCATTTTCCTTGTTGCTGTCCCTGTACCAGTTCAACGCATAGCTCACCGCATCGATCAAGGTATTGTCGGGCGAGGTCAGGGCGAGGTCGTCGCTCTCATTGTTCAGGGAGGGCAGGCTGCTTACGGCAATGCGTTCGCTCACCGAAGCGAACAAGGGCGCATTGGCCGTGCTGGTAATGATCACGTGTTGACCGGGACCCAGGGCGTACGATGGCAGCGTGGCCGTGCTCGTGCCATCGGTGAATTTCCAACCGGCCAGGTCGAAGGTCTTGTTGGTGGTGGCGTTGAACAGCTCCACGAACTCGGCGTCTGGCAGGCCTACCGTTGGGGAGGGATCGGCCATGAACTCGTTGATCACCACATCGCGGTACTCTGCAACGGCAGGCACCACCCAAGCGAGGTCCGTGGAGGTATTGCCCGCAGCGTTGCCAACAAGGTCCTCTGCGCCGCCCGAGAGCAGGCTATAGGTGGTGTTACTGGTCAACGCAATGGCCGGGGTCACATGCACCAATGTGGGGTCCGTGGCATCCAGCACGGCGCTGCTCACGCCAATGAAGGGGATGATATCGTAGCTGCCGAACGCCGCTGCGCTCAAGGCTTCGCTGTACACCACGTCCACGTTGGTCGCGCTGGTGGCCGTAACGCTCATGATCGAGGGCGGTACCAGGTCCACCGGGATCGCGCTCACCACGAAGTCATCGAAGTAGTGGTTGTTGATCGGCCCTGCGGCACTGCTCTGTTCAATGCGGATACCGAAGTGGGTACAGGAGCCCACTGCCCCATCGGTCAAAGGGCCCGCGCTGGCGAAGGTGCCCGTGTTGCCATCATCGAAGAACAGCGTCCACGCCAGGTCGGTGGTGCGTTCCACCCGTATCCGGAACGGGTTGCTGGAGCTTCCGTTCACGATCCCATCGGCACTCACCAGCACCGAGGTGTTCACCCCGGCCACGCGCTTGAAGAGCTCCACCCTATCGGCCGTGCCGCCCACCCGCACGAACCAGCCGTTCTGCGCGAGCGAGAGGTCAGCGTTGTCGGCCATCAGGTACATGTCCACATAGTTGGCGCCACTGGTGGAGAACCGCAGGTCCATGAACCATTCCCACCGGGCATCGCTGGCCAATGTGCTCGGCGTGCTCAAGTAGTAGTTGGCTGCGCCCGGACTGTTACTTCGCAGCATCTGGTCGCCGCCCTGGTCCACCACCGTGAACAAGCTCGTACTACCGCTCCATGCCGGTGCGTTGGTGAAGTCGCCATCCTCCAGGTCATCGGTGAACTGGGCCATGGCGCACACCGGCAACAGCGCTGCAAGCAGGAGGTACGGACGGTTCATCGAGTAGCGGATCATGCCCGACAGGCGGGGTTGAAAGGTAGTACTTTCGGCTCCCGTTGAACGATCACAAGAGAGCATGAAAGTCGCTGTTGTCGGGGCCACCGGACTGGTAGGTGGTGTCATGTTGAAAGTGCTGGAGGAGCGAGGGTTCCCGGTAACGGAACTGTTGCCCGTGGCTACCGCGAAGAGCGTGGGCGGTACGATCACTTTCAAAGGGAAGGAAGTGGTGATCATCGGCATGGATGAGGCCATCGCAAGGCGACCCGACCTTGCGCTCTTTTCCGCCGGTGGTGGCACTTCGCTGGAGTGGGCGCCGCGCTTCGCTGAGGTGGGCTGCACCGTGATCGACAACAGCAGCGCGTGGCGCATGGAGCCGGACAAGCAACTGGTGGTGCCCGAAGTGAACGGCCACCTGCTCACGGCCAACGACCGCATCATTGCCAACCCCAATTGCAGCACCATCCAATTGGTGGTGGCCCTTGCTCCGCTGCATACCGCACTGGGCGTGGAACGCGTGGTGGTGAGCACCTACCAGGCCGTTACTGGCACCGGGATGAAGGCCGTGCAACAACTGGAGAATGAACGCATGGGGATCGACGGCGAAATGGCCTATCCTTTCCCCATCGATCGCAATGTGATCCCGCGCTGCGATGTGTTCACCGACAACGGCTACACCAAGGAGGAGATGAAGCTGGTGAACGAGACCAAGAAGATCCTCGACCCTGCGATCCGTGTTACGGCCACCGCAGTGCGTGTACCGGTTACTGGCGGTCACAGCGAATCAGTGAACATCCAGTTCGCCCGCGAGTTCGAACTGGAGGCAGTGCGTGATCTGCTGCGCACCGCACCGGGCGTGCTTTTGCTTGATGACCCCGCGCACGACAGCTACCCGATGCCCATCATCGCACAGGGCCGCGATGAGGTGTTCGTGGGCCGTCTGCGTCGCGATGAAACACAGCCACGCACGCTTAACCTTTGGATCGTGGCCGACAACCTCCGCAAAGGCGCTGCCACCAATGCCGTACAGATCGCCGAATCGTTGGTGCGCGCCGGCCACCTCGGCCGCCAGTAGGGCGTCACGATACACCGGTGGTCCGGTCTCAAGGGCCACCATCACCCTGTATGCCACGACCATGAAAGCAGCGTCCCTCCTCGTCGGTATCCTGTTGTTCAATGTGGCGCTGGCCCAGGATGGGGATAGATCACCGACCTCGCTTGGACATGCCTATGTGGCCGGCGGTGGCTTCTTCGCCGGTGAAAGCACGTTTTTCCCTCAGGACATCACGCGGATCACCACGGGTTCAACCCTGTTCACAGGTGATCTATCCGCATACAAGAACTACGACTACTATGGCGACCCCTTCATCATGGGCGCCGGGCTGTTCACCGGTAGCCTTGGCATACACCCCTTGCGAAAGGTCAATGCGCCCGGACCGGAACTACGGCTCGGGTTCATCTACGGTGGACGTTCGGGCCGCAGCGCTTACTACAGCCGCATGGATTCAAGTCCCTACGACACGCTGACCTCAAGCCAGACCGGCGACCAGTATTACGTGGATTCCGTGTGGGGCAGCAGCTACACCATAGCGCAGACCTGCGAACGTTTCGGGCTCGATGCCGCGTTGGTATGGCATACGCAGGGACGCTGGAGCATCCACGCTGGCATGGGCATCATGGCCGGTGTGCTCGCCAACGTGCGGACCACCATCCAATACGAGGAGTTCAGTGGGGTGTCCGCCGCAAGCACCAGCTCCTCTTCCGGCAATTACTACCACTATGCCTACGGTTACCATGGTACGGGCGACTACAGCTCATCCTCCGAAACGCTGCAACGTGGAACCGGATGGTGGACAAGCTTGTACACGCCCTTGGGGCTCGACTTCCGCTTTGGACGCACCGGTGATTTCTGGACCCGTGTGCACGCCTTCATGGAAATGCGCCCGCAACTGGTGATGCAGCATACCGCCGACCTCGGCACCGCCACCAGCTTCGGTGCGCAGAGCCTGTTCGGTCTTCGGTTCAGGCTCTGATCAGACGGGCTGGGATGGCGTTTCCGGAGCAGTTGGAAGGTCGCCCTCGGTTACTTGCATGGCTGCTTGCTCCTCGGGCTTGGCAACATGTGGCCGTTGCACCAGGATGAAGAGCGCTACACCGACCGTGATGGCCGCATCCGCAATGTTGAAGACCGGCCTGAAGAAGACCATATGCTCGCCTCCCCAGATCGGCATCCATTCGGGCAAACGGCCCTCCCACAGCGGGAAGTAGAACATGTCCACTACGGCACCGTGCAGTAGCGGCGCATATCCGCCACCGGGCGGAAGAAAAATGGCGCGACGGAACGGTGTGCTCTCACTGAACAGCACACCATAGAAGGTGCTGTCGATGATGTTGCCGAGCGCACCAGCGAAGATCAACGCCACACTGAACACCAACATACGGCTGGCCCCGGTGCGGGTCATCTTCAGCAGGGCGTAGCCGATACCCCCCACGGCAACAATGCGAAGCAGGGTCAGCAGCAACTTGCCCCATTCACCACCGAACTCGAGACCGAAGGCCATGCCCCGGTTCTCGATAAAATGCAGGAACGCATGGTTCCCAAATAGGGGAATGGCCGTGTCGTAAAGGAACGTGAGCTTCACCCACACCTTCAACACCTGATCGGCGATCAACACCGATAGGATGACGGCCAGTGCGCGCTTCAAGTTCGTCGGTTGACGGTCCGGAACGAAGGGCTTAGTTGCCCATCTGCTGCTTGGCCTCGATGCTCAGGGTGGCATGGGGGACCAGGCGCAAACGCTCCTTGCTGATCAGGCGACCGGTAACGCGGCAGATGCCGTAGGTCTTGTTGCGGATCCGCAGAAGGGCATCCTCCAGGTGCTTGATGAACTTCTCTTGCCGGGCGGCCAACTGGGCGGTCTCCTCGCGGCTCAGCGTCTCACTACCGTCCTCGATCATCTTGAACGAGGGACTGGTGTCGTCGGTACCGTTGTTGTCCGTGTTGGCCAGGGTCTGCTTCAGCAGGTCGTAGTCCTTGCGGGCCTCTTCCAGCTTCTTCATGATCAGCTCCTTGAACTCGGACAGCTCATCATCGGAGTAACGGGCCTTGTCCGCGCTCTCCAACGTGGACACTTGCTTCTTCACCACGGGCGGGGCCATGGGGCGGTTGGGGGCCACCACTTGGGTGACGAGCGGTTGCTTGGACGAGGGGGCGCTGGACTCTTTGGTCTCCTTCTTCACGGGTGCTTGCTTCACGGGTTTGGGTGCGGGTGCCGGTTTCTCGGCATTGGGCGCAGGGGCCACCGCCTTCGGGGCCGGTTTCACCTCCACCTTTTTCACGGGTGCGGGCTTCGCCGGAGCTACTTCTTTCTTGGCCACAGGCTTTGCGGGGGCCTTGGGGGCCACCTTCTTCGCTTCGGGCTTTTCGCCCTTCTTGGGAGCGGCCTTCTTCACCACCACGGGCTTGGCCGGTTTGGCAGTCTTTTTCGCCACGGGCTTGGCCGCGGCTTTCTTCGGGGCAGGCTTTACCACCTTTTTGGCCACGACCTTTTTCGCCGGAGCCTTCTTCACCGGTTTTGCGGGCTTCGTGGCCTTCTTGGCAGCGGGCTTCGCGGCGGGCTTCGCCTTGGCCACCACCTTCTTGGCGGCAGGTTTCGCCTTGGCCGGCTTGGCCGTCTTCTTGGCAGCGGCCTTCACCACTTTCTTGGGTGCAGGTTTCGCAGCCTTTTTGGCGGGCTTTGCAGCCTTTTTGGGAGCGGGTTTCTTGGCCATGGCGAACCGGGGATTTTTCGAGATCCGCAAATATAGTCGGAATGCCCCGTCAGTTCGCGCTCCTGAGCAAGCTGAGGACCGCGGTGGAAGTGCCATCCAGGTCCACCTCGTGCAACCCCGGGCCCTCGGCAGGCAAGGTCTTCACAAGCACTTGGTCCTCAGGGGTTACAGCCAGTGTTTCCGTAAGAATGTAGGCGGCATGGTTGCGCACGGCATGCACCAAGCGGTCATCGCCACTGTCCAGCACGTGCAACTGCACCCGGTCCGTCACCTCGAAGCCGCTCTCCTTCCGCAGGCTCTGTATCCGGCTTACCAGCTCACGGGCGATGCCTTCCTGCACCAGCTCGTCGGTGAGTGTGATGTCCAAAGCCACAGTGAGCGCCCCATCGCTGGCCACGCTCAGGCCCGGCACATTCTCGGCCGTGATCTCCACGTCGTCGCGCAACACCTCCACCTCCTGACCTTCCACGCTAAGCTTCATGCTGCCAAGTGCTTCCAGTTCGGCGATCTGCGCTTGATCGAAGGCGGTGATCGCGGCGGCCACGCTCTTCATCAATTTGCCCATGCGCGCACCCAGCTTGGGGAAGATGGGTTTGATCTTCTTGGTGAGCTTGCTCTCGCTGGCGTCGAGGATCACGAGTTCCTTCA
>CAZQFG010000070.1:0-12541 GCA_964592515.1 uncultured Chryseobacterium sp.
CTCACACCCGGGGGGGGGGGGGGGGGGGGGGGGGGGGGGGGGGGGGGGGCGTAGCGCTGGGCGGGATCACTTCCTCTTCCAGCAGGTCCAGCTGCAGCTTGCCCATTTCGCTCAATTTCTCCTCGAAGGCGGTCCACTCAAAGGCTACCAGCGTCACGGCCAGCGCGGTGAGCAGACCGATGAGCATGAAGCTTGACTTGCGCCGTTCGAGATCGGCCTCGGGATTCTTCTTGGCTTCCATGGTTCCGTTTTTCTTTCTGTACCCCCGTGGGGCTTCGAGGTTCAAAGCTATGCAACCGGCTCCATTCCATGGGGCCGTTTCCTGTGCGAACGCCACCGCAGGTAGATCATGCCCAGCACGGCACCCACGGTATTGGCCAGCAGGTCGTTCAGGTCACCGTGCCTTCCGAGGGCTTCCAGTTGTTGCATCCACTCGGTCAACGCACCGTAGGCCACCGTTAGTAAAAAGGCCACAAGCATCGGGCGCGAAGGACGGAGGAATCCAGCGCGGGCCGTGCGGAAGCCCCGCACCAACAGCACCAGCAGCACCCCGAACAGAACGGCGTGCACGGGCTTGTCCATGTTGAGCAGATCGGTCCAATCCCACGAGGGCACTGCCTCGCCGGGCATCAGACACAATACCAGGATCAGCAGGGCCCAGGCCAGGGCCGGGCGCAGGCCGCTCAGGTGGCGCACCGGGTCAGGCGCCGATCTGGGCGGCATACTGCTCGGCGGTGAGCAGTTGCTCCACCTCGGCAGGGTCGCTCAGCTTCACGCGCACCATCCAGCCCTTGCCATAGGGGTCGCTGTTCACGGCAGCGGGGTCGTCGGCCAGGCCGGGGTTCACCTCCAGCACGGTGCCGCTAACAGGCATGAACAGGTCGCTCACCGTCTTCACGGCCTCCACCGTACCGAACACGGCCTCGTGGGCCAGGTCCTGTCCTTCAGTCCCGATATCAACGAACACGATGTCGCCGAGCTCGCTCTGGGCGAAATCGGTGATGCCAACGATGGCCTCATTGCCTTCAACACGGACCCACTCGTGGTCCTTGGTGTAGCGCAGTTCCTGCGGAATGTTCATGGGTGTAAGTGTGCTGGTAGCGGCCAAATGTAGAAGGATCCCGCCGCTTATTGCGTCAACGTGAAGCGGAGGCTGATACCGGCGCTGGTGTTGGCGCTGGGGAAGGAGGTGGAGATCACCGGGGTGTTCACCACACGTTCGTAGAAGGCACGCACGTTGAGGCGCTGGTTCAGCACATAGTCCGCGCTGGTCTTGATGGAGAGGATACGCTGGCCGGCGGTGACCTGGTTCTGCAGCTCTTCCATCTTGCGGATCACCGTCAGGTTGTCGCGCATGCTCAGGTCGATGCGCAGGTTGAGGTCGCTGTCCGGCTTCTTGCCCCCGAAGGCGAAGGGGAATTTCACCTTCTTGAAGCGATAGCCGGTACCGATCACATACTCCACCCCGGCGATCTCCGTGACCTGGTAGTTGGTGAGACTGAGGCTGAGGTTGCGGTCGCGGTTGTACTCGAACTTGGCCAGCAGGCTGTTCTTCAAGGTGGCATCAATACCCAGCAGCGGTCGCATCACCTCCTGAATGGTGACCACCGTGATCTGGCGCTCGGGAATGAAGTTGCCTGCGGCGTCCACCTCAGCACCACCCGGCACGTACAGCATGTTCGTCTGGAAGTTCGAGATGTTGAAGGTGGAGCGATAGCTGTTCTTCAGGGTGAAGGTGCGGAACCACTTGCCGATCAAGGGCAGTTTGGTAAGGCCGTCGTAGGTGATGTCCCAGTTGGGGGCCGGGGCCTGTTTGAAGGGATTGAGGCGCACAGAGGCGGCATCGCGACCGGTGTAGGCCGCTATGAACGCAGGGATCACCACGTCCTGGTTGGTGGCACCATAACCGGTGTAGTAACCGGTGCCCACGTCCAGCACGGAGCCATCGGTGGATGCCCCCAATCGCTGGCTGATCACCGGCCGGTTGGCCAGCAATTGCTCGAAGACCGGGTTGGCGTAGCTGTTGCGGTCGTTGCGCGCAAAGGCCGTGCGCCAGTTCAACATGGTGATGCTGAAGTTGCCGGTCTCCTGCGGACTGTCGTTCACATAGTCGCCCAGTTCATCGTTCCAGCGGAAGAAGGAGACCTTGTTCTCTGCGATGGTACGGTTGGCGGAAATGTCCACCCGCATGCCGCGGAACGGTTCCAGCGAAAGCCGTGCGTTGATGGTCTCGGTGCGGCCCGTGGCGTACTGGGTGTATATGGACGGGGTCTCCACCAGCCAGCCGTTGCGTGCGGCCGACTCGGCGAAATCGCGCACCGGGTCGCCGCTCAGGTTGTGGTTCTGCTGACCCAGCACGAACCCCAGGCCGGGCGCGCCGAAGTTGTCCATACCGATGATGTTCGTCTTGCGGTCGTAACCGGGCAGCAGGGTACCGGAGTTCTGGCTGTAGGTGAAGGTCCCTGTGCGGATCATCATCAGCAACCGGGCCGCCCCCTCCAACACATTGATCTTGGTGCCCTCCTTGGTGTCCGGGTCGGGTTTCGCGGCCGGGTCGGTCGGTTTGGCGGCGTTCTGCGGCTTGGTGGCGGGCCGCGAACGCCCCTTGTCGTTGATGCGCTTGAGGTACTTCGACTTGTTGTACAGGTTCACGAAGTTCAACTGGCCGTTGAAGCTGATGTTCTGCGAGTTCTGCACCACGGCACCCAGCGAATCCTGCGTAAAGGGCGCACGGTCCCACTGATAGCCTGCGGTATACGCCGTGTTCGCGGTGATCCAGTCCGTCAGGGGGAACTTGTCCAGCGGCAGGGTGTAGTTCAAGGTCACCGTGTGGTCGTAGCGGGTCACTTCGCCCCAGTTGCGTATGCTGTTGAGCACGCTGTCCTTCCACAAGGTGTACTCGTCCTGGTACTTGGGGTTCACGCGGCCGGGCGTTTCCCCGATCACTGCCAGGTTGTTCGCGTTGAAATCGAGCTTCAGCGACTTGGTGATCTCGTAGCGGAAGCCGTACTGGCTGTTCCAGTTGAAGTTCTTGTTGTAGGTGGCCCGCGGCGGAAGTGTTTCAATGTCAGGGTTCGGGCGTACCTGGCGCTCCAGGTACATGCGATCTATGGAGGTGCGGATGGACACCTGCTTGAAGCCCACGTTGAAGTTGAAGTCGCGCACGAGCTTCAGCCACTTGCTCTTGTCCACGAACCCGATGCCCTTGAAGGGTTCCACCACGATCGGCCGCGGATTGTGGATGTAGCCCAGCGAACCGCGGTAGGTGCGGGTGTTCTCGAAGGCGGTGTTCACATCGAAGTACTCCTGGTCCGAATAGGCGTAGGTCAGGCTCAGGTTCTCCACGTCCCACAGGTGCTCCTTGCCACTGCTGCCCTGGCCCCTGTCCTTGCGCACGTTGGTGAAGTTCAGGCTTCGCCGTCGGGTGTACGTTCGCGATTGTTTCAAGCGCTCCCTTCGCTCCGCTGGTGTCAGCGTTCGTGTGGCCTCGTTGAACTCAATGTCGGGGTTCAGTGGATCGAACTGGGGGTTGCTCACCTGCTCGGAGTAGCCCACGTACATGGGTATGCGCACGTTGCTGCTCTCGGGCAGGAACTTGCCCATCTCCAGGTTGGCGGCCACGTCCACACCGTACTTCGTTTCGCGCTGGCGTTCGCTCACACGCTTGTCAATACTGCCCCAGAACGGTGTGCTGTAGTTACCGGCCACGCTCACACTTCCGAGGTCGGCCAGTTGGGCGTTCATGCGCGCAAGGGCCGCCCAGCCGCCGCTCTGGTCGAAATCCGTGAGGCGCAGTTCGTTCACCCACACCTCCAGGCACTTGGCCAGGCCGTTGTCGTTGTTCCATGGGTTCGCCTCGTCGCCATCCTTCTTCGGGTTGCGTATCCCGATCATGATGGTGCGCATCTGGCTCAGGTTGGGACTGCCCTTCACGAACAGGCGCCGGTCGCCTTCGGTGCCCATGTAGCGCTGGTTGCGCGCAAAGCCTTCCTGGTCGCGTTTGATCTTCAGGTCGTTCAACTTGGCGAACTCGATCACCATGTTGTTGGCCTCGGGCCACACGCTGTATGGGTCGCGGTTGAAGAAGGTGGAAGGCTGCACGGGCACCTCGTACTCGTAGTAGTTCGCCTCCAGGTCGTTGCCCAAGCGGATGAACACCGTGGCATCGCCATAAGCTATGGGCTGCGAGGGATCGGAGCTCTCGGCGTGGATGAACATGCGCAGCTTCTTGTAGCTGCGGATATCGAAGCTCACGTTGCGGAAGGCGGCCCGCGCATCACCATCACGCAGGTTGCACACCTTCATCTGCAACGACTGCTCGTTCAGGTTGCGCAGGTTGGCGCTGGCCACGTCCACCTCCGTATTGATGTCCGGTGGCAGCACATAGTTGATGGGCGTACGGTTGCCGTTCTCCTCGATGTTCACCGCGGCCACCTCGAACAGCGTGGGGTCGGGGTCGCCACCGGGCACTTCGCCGGGCGTCTCAAGCGTCTGCAGGTACTTGCGCCATTCGCCCCGCACGAACTCCAATCGCGCGAATCGCAGGGTCACTTCCTGCTGCCACCCTTGCAGGTACATGCGCATGAAGCGGATGCTGCGGAAGTCCTGGATGCCGTTCACGGCGCGCTCGGGCATGCGGATGGGCACCTTGAACTGGTACCAGTACACCTCCTTGGCCCCTTCGGGCGTGCTGGCCGTGGCGCGGATGCGGTCGGTGATGAAGTTGCGGCCCACAACCATGTCCTGCGGCAACAGGCTCACCTTGTAGTGGAAGTAGCTCTCGGCCTCGGCCAGGTTCTGGTCCTGGTTGATGTCCTCGCTGCTGGGGATTGTGGTCTGCTGCGTGGGATAGCTCTCGGGGCTGTCCTCGTCGGTAATGGAGTTGCCCTCGGGCGCGTTGAAGCGCTTGTAGCGTTGCAGGATGTCCAACTGCTGGCTGTCGTAGTCGCTGCCGCGGAAGAAGTGGTAGTCGTCGTTACTGGGGTCGTTCTGCCAACGCTGGCGGGCACTGGGCGGCAATGCGTTCAGGTAGTCATCGAAGAAGCTCTGCTCGTTGCGCTGCACATTGTCGTTCTGTACACTGGCCAGGCCATCGAGACCCACGTCCTGATAGCGGTTGCTGTTCTCCTGCGAGAGGGCGAAGGCGTTCACCACGCTCTGGGTGGTGGGCACCACGCCCCAGTTGGTCTCTTCGGTGGGCGAGGAAACGTCGGTCAGGTTGTTCGGCAGGCCGTTCTCGAAGAACTTCCGTCCGTCGCGCTGAAGGTCCTCGCTGATGTTGCCCAGATCAATGTAGAGGTAACCACCTGTGCTGTTCACCGAGTTCTCGTTGCTGGCCGGCTCACCATTGCTGTTGCTGGTGTTGAAGAAGGGGTCCATCAACCAGAACTGCACGATCTCGATGTTGCTGCTCTCGAAATCGGTGGTGGTGATGCGCCGCGTGATACCCGCCCAGTTCTCCGTTGGGTCGAAGAGGTCTCCGTTAGGGTCCAGGTCCGGGTTGTAGTTGTAGGGGCCGCGCTCGCTCGGGTAGTAGGTCATGTCGAGCACCGGGATGTTGGCCGGTGTGCCCGCAGGCAGCTGGCGGTTGGGGAACACTTCCTGTTCCAGCACCTCGCGCATTCGGTTGTCGCTGCGCATGGCCGGGTCGTTGGCAATGTGCTGCGGCGTCAGGTTATTGTTTCGGAAGAAGAGCGGATCGATCACGTACCACGCCAGCTGAGCGCGTCGGAAACCGGTGCTGAGGTCGTTGATCCGGTCGCCCTCGGGGAACAGGTCCGGCAGGCCGGTGGGCGTTGCTGCGTGGAACCAAAGGCTCTGCGTCCGCAGATCGATGGTGCTCACGCTGCCCTCGAAGTCATCGATGTAGCTGGTACCGTTCTGGCCGATGGCCTTACTGTGTCCGGGGATCAGGTAGGCCCCTTCCATGCTGGCGGAGAAGTTGCTCTCCTGCTTGGTGGCGTAGAACGGCAGCTTGTCCACCATGTCCGTAAGCCATTGCGAGCGGGTCTGCCAGTTACCGTCAAGCCCGATCACGGTGTTGGAGATCGGCTCCTCCCCCACGTTCACCTTCTGTGTCAGCGGGCGTTCATAGAGGTTCATGATGGTACCGCCCACCACCAGGTCCTTGCTGAAGTTGTAATCGAACCGCGCCCCGGCCAATGTCTTTGTCTGTATGCTGAATAGCGAGTTGCTTTCCAACGCGATGTTCACCGGCGTGCCGCTCTCCAGGATGCCTTGATTGAGGATCCGCACGCGACCGAGGTTGTAGTCCACGGTGTAGTCCTGGTTCTCCACCAGCCGCACACCTCCGGCGGTAACGGTCACGCTGCCCTGCGGAATGTTCACACTGTTCAGCGAGATCACATCGCTGCTGGCACTGCGGTAGCTGCCCTTCAGCTTGAAGCGGTTAAGGCCCGGCAGGTTCTGGGCCGCCACCTTGGTGCTGTCGTAAAGCGCACTGTACACAATGGTGCGCCGCACGGGTTCGGGCTGTATGGGGTTGTTGGGGTCAGGGCCTATGAGCTGTGCGTCCAGGTAACTACCGAACGGCTCCAGCACCGGGAAGAACACACGTCCGTTCTGCGAGTTGATGGTACCGCCCACGGTGGCGGCGCCATCTATGTAATCGAACCAGCCATCGGGGTTGGGCGCGTTGTTGGGGTCCAGGCGGTCCATGCCCAAGGTCTGCAGCAAGGGGATCTGGTCCACTGGTGCGCGGGGGATGTAGTTGATGTCCACACCGCTCACCGGGTTGTTGTAGATCAGCTCCAGGCGGAAGTTCTCACGGTTCACCTGGAAGGCGCCCAGCGAGTACACGTTCTTCATCATCAGGTCCCACAGCGGAATGCGTGGGTTGGTGATGGAGGCCCGCAGCAACTTGAGCATGAGCGCAGCAGGTGGCGCCACGCCATCGGTGGAGAATTCACCCACCTGGTAGGTCTGTCCGTTGTAGGTGTATTGGTAGGCCACGGCCAGCACCTCGTCGTTGTTGAGCGACTGGTTCAGCGAGATGAAGCCCAACCGGCCGTTGATGGTGTACTCGTTGGGACCGAGCAGACGCGCGCTCTCCACTTTCTCGAAGTGCCGTGCGGCCACCAGACCAAGTGCCTGCAATGCCCCGGTGGCCCCGGTGAAACCACGGATGCCCGCATTCGCGCTCACTGTACCGTACAGGGAGTTCTGCGAGTTCTGCGCCTCACTCCCCGGGCCATCCACCAACAGACCCGAGGCCACCAGGTCGGCGCTCACGTGGCCCGCCGCAACGGCCTGCGAACTTGCATCCTCGCCCAGGTCGGTAAAGGCCACGATGTTCCGCGTCTGCTGGAAGTCCTGCCGCATGTTGGTCACCCACACTTCCACCCTTGTGATCTGTGCACCTGAGTTCACCAAGGGCAGCGTGCGCAATGCGTTCTCGTACTGGTCGCGGAAGAAATAGCTGATGAAATAGTGCTTGTTGGCCTCGTACTCGTCGGCCTTGATGTCGAAGTTGGTGGTCTGTGCTCCACCCTGGGTCTGCACATTACGCCGCTGGCCTTTCTCCTGGCTGAAGATGGCCGTCGCCGTCAATCGCCCGAACCGCAGTTGGGTCTTCAATCCGAACAGGCTCTGGCTGCCTTGAATCAGGGTCCCACGAAGTGGCAGGCTCACGTTACCCGCCTCGAACTTCTGGATGATCTCGTCCTCGTAACCGGTGTAGTCCAACTTCACCTGGTTCTCGAAATCGAAGGTGGCCTGGGTGTTATAGTTGGTGTTGATCTTCAGCTTCTCGCCGATGTTACCTACCAGGTTGATCTGGATACGCTGATCGAAGTTGAAGGTGGTGATGCGCCGCTGGTCCACAGGTATGCGCGGGTTCTCCGTCTTGCTCACGTTCACCCCGAAGATCACCTCGGCCGATCCGCGTGGCTTGATGTCGATGGTGTTGCCGCCGAAGATCCGGTCGAACATCTCGCCGCGCACCTTGATCGCGGGGATCAGCCGTTTCTGCGCGCTCTCACTGTCCTGCTCCACACGGTCCAACCAGTAGTTGTCCATGGCCTTCGACATGTCGTAGTTGAGGTATTCCTCCAACGACATGTTCATGGGCGGACGGTAGTCAAAGGACCCGCCAACCGTGCTCTGAATGATGTACTGCCCCGATACAGGGTCGTAGATCACGTTGTCCTCAATGTTCTCGGGATCCTCCAGGTTGATGCTTCCGGATGGAGGCGCACCCGGCGTGAGGGGGTCCACCAAGGGGTACACCAGTTCGATCTGCGGGCTGTCAACCTGCATGAATTCCAATGCGAACAGGGCTCCGCTGGCCTCTGCCGAGCACACCAGGCCCAGGATCAGTAACGGCCACATGCGCAGCATGGCCTTGCCGAACCTCGGCAATGCCTGCTGGATCACGTGGAATACCGTCGTCACCGGGGTCACAGGTTCTTGAGGGTGAGACGGATCAGTTCTTCGAGGCGGGGTTGTTGGGCCCCATGTTCCTGCATCACGGCATGCAGCGCCCGTTCCGCCTTCATGCGGTCCAGGCCCAGGGAGACCAGTGCCGATAACGCCTCCGCCTTCAGCGTATTGCCCCCCGCGATGGCGGGGCCCGTTGAAGGCAGTGCCGTGCCGGCCAACTTGCCTTGCAGATCGGTGATGATGCGCTGCGCCAGTTTGGGCCCGATGCCCTTGATGCCTTTCAGCACCGACTCATCGCCCGTGAGGATGGCCCTGTGGATGTCCTGCGGACCGCGCTGCCCCATGATGGCGAGACCCAAGGTGGCGCTCACGCCCTGCACCTCGATCAGTTGCCGGAAAAGCCTGCGCTCATCGGCATGCAGGAAACCGAACAGGCGGTGCTCGCTGGAGCCCGATCGCACATCCACCGACACGGAGTAGTGTACCAACAAGCGGACACGGCCTTGCGCGGGCAGTCGTTCAATGGCGCTCTGTGGCAATTGCACCAGATAGCCCACACCGGCACAGTCAACCACAACGTGGTCCTGTCCGCGCTCCAATAGCTCCCCGCTCAGGCTGTCGATCATCCTGTCCCTTTCCGCTGAAATAGTCTGTTCCGAAGGGGGTAAAGTAGCCTTATGGGCGCTGGGCTTTTCGCGAAGGGCACGAAAATAAGGGAAGCAACGGATCCGGCACCATGGCCAATGCACCGCCTGGCACACCTACTTTGTGGCCATGGAACGCAAGCGTCTGGTGGTGCTGAGCGGTGCCGGTGTGAGCGCCGAGAGCGGGCTGCGCACCTTCCGCGACAGCGATGGGCTTTGGGAGGAATACCGGATAGAGGAAGTGGCAACCCCCGAGGCTTGGGCACGAGACAAGGAACGTGTGCTGCACTTCTATGACCTGCGACGCGCCCAAGTGCTTCACGCACAGCCCAATGCGGCGCATGAAACGCTGGCCGCATTGGAGGCCCATTTCCAGGTGGACGTGGTGACCCAGAACATCGACGACCTGCACGAACGCGCGGGAAGTTCACGCGTACTGCACCTCCACGGCGAGATCATGAAGGCCCGCAGTACTGCAGATCCCACGCTGGTGGTTCAACTCAACGGCCCATCACTGCGACCGGGGGATCGTTGTCCTCTGGGATCCCAACTTCGACCCCACATCGTGTGGTTCGGCGAAGAGGTGCCCTTGATGCCCTTGGCCGCATCCATTGTAAACCAAGCGGACCTGCTGATCGTGGTGGGCACATCGCTACAGGTATACCCCGCCGCAGGGCTCGTGCATGCCGCCCCGGCCCAGTGCCCCATCTACTTGGTGGACCCTGCCCCAGTGCGAATAGAAGGACGAAGGGTACAGCACCTAAAACGTTCGGCCAGCGAGGGCATACCCTTGCTGGCCGAACACTTGGTAACAGGAAAACCGTTGCCTTAGCGACTGATCACCACCCGCTTGGTGGCCACTGCACGACCACCCTGCACCACACTGGCGAAGTACACACCAGCTGCTAGGCCGTCCAAGGACAACACCACATCGCCTTGGCCATTGCGCAGGTTGCCTTGGCGCTCGATGGAGCCGAGGGCATTATGCAGCGTCCAGTTCACTTGGCCATTGGCAGCAACACCCGTGAACCGCAGCGTCATGTTAGCGCCCGTGGCCGGGTTGGGGAACACCTCGAGACCCGTGGTGGCCGTAGCGATCTCCTGCTGACCAACAGCGTTCACGCGGGTGTCGAAAATGATGTCCACATACGCCGTGTCCGTAGGGTTGTCCATGGCGAACCACACATAGCGGAACTTGGTCATGTTCTCCGTACCCGTGGGGTAGTAGTATGCATGGAAACCATTGAACAGCACACCGGGCTGCAAGGTCTCCGAAAGGTCGGAGACCCAGGTCGGCCTGGCGCTGGCATCCACAGGCAGGTAACACTCACCCCAACAAAAGGTGTTCTGGGTGCCGGATACCGGATCTATCTCATAGCGCTTCACCTTCAAGGTACGTTCCGCATCACCATTCAAGGTGACGGACAGGCTGGCCTCCAATTCAAACGTGCTCGCGGCACCTACAACGGCCAATGTCTGTCCATTGACCACATTGTTACCGTAGTTCAAGGTCACCAGGTCCACGGCAAAGACCGAGGAGATCGCGCCCATGGCACAGGCGAGAAGTGTGTAGCGTGTTGTCATCCGATCGGGTGCAGGCAGAAAAGACCTGCATGACAAAAGTAAGGTGGATGGCCCCGTGCATGTGCCGGCGCACCCATCAAGCGTAGGCGGGTAGGATCCCAAGCAGGAACGCACAACAACCTTGTTCGCCTGTCCGATGGCCCTACTTTCGTCAGCGTCCATTGCAGGGCCTCTAAAGCACATTCTGCCCGCCAGCCTGCATCTCGAACTGTTACAACAAACCCCGATCTAATGAAGAAGTCCTTACTCTTGCCAGTTCTCGGCTTGATGGCCTTGGGCAACACCGCCTTCGCGCAGTGTCCCGCTGGCCAAACGCAGGTCACTGTTGCTATAACTACTGACCGTTATGGCGATGAAACTACTTGGTCACTTACTGGTCCTGGCGGCACACCGGTACATGCACAAGGCGGGCCATACACCCTGGCTTCTGCCAATGGTGCGTATCCCCAAACACCTGTTTCCGT
The DNA here is from genome assembly GCA_964592515.1 of uncultured Chryseobacterium sp. Lineage (GTDB taxonomy): Bacteria > Bacteroidota > Bacteroidia > Flavobacteriales_F > PHOS-HE28 > PHOS-HE28. The sequence continues at coordinate 11,093 of CAZQFG010000070.1, forward strand.
GTGTGTAACTGATGGCTCTGTTTGTATTTTTACGATTAATGATTCGTATGGCGATGGCATTTGTTGCCAATACGGCAATGGCACTTTCACGGTGACCGCAGGAGGAAACTCAGTTGTCAGTGGTGGAGAATTCACCAATGTAGTAACCACCTACTTCCAGACGGGAACGCAAGCGGCCCTGGACATGGCCGGCCTCACGATCGGCTTGGCCAATGTAGTGGCACAGGGCAACCAGACCATCGCTGGCACCATGCGCAATTTCGGCTCAACGGCGATCAGCTCTTTCACGCTGAACTACCGCGTGGATGGCGGCGCCACCGTTTCGCAGCCTGTTACGGCCAACGTGGCCGCGGGTGCCACCTACAACTACAGCCATGGCACGCCTTGGAACGCCACCGCAGGTGCACACACCATCGAAGTGTGGGCCAGCAACCTGAACGGTGCCACCGATGGCAATACCGTGAACGACATTGTGACCAAGGCCGTGAACGTGGCCACGCAGAGCGTTCAGCGTAAAACGCTCATCGAGGAGTTCACCAGCTCCACCTGCGGCCCCTGCGCCAGCTTCAACGTTACGTTCGACCCCTTGCTGAGCAGCCTCAACACGAACGATAACGGCTCCAACGTGGCTGCCATCAAATACCAAATGAATTGGCCTCCTCCAGGCAACGACCCGAGCTACAACCCGGATGGGAATACCCGTCGCGGCTACTACGGTGTCACCGGTATTCCTGATACGTTCCAAGATGGTGCCCCCTTGGCCGCTGGAACCGCTGCTGCGATCAATGCAGGAGCCGCAGTACCAGCCTTTGTGGACATGAACATGTCGTACTGGACCAATGGCAACCAAGTGACCGTAACGGTGACCGTGACCCCCTACGCCAACTTCACCGGCACGTACAAGTTGCACATTGCCGCCACGGAGGACTACTACAGCTACCCTGCCTCCACCACCAGCCAGGACGAGTTCCACTACGCCATGCGTAAGATGATGCCGAACGGCAATGGCAATAACCTCACGGCGCTCACCGCTGGTGTCCCCCAGACCATCACGCAGTCCTACACCTTCAACCTCGGCAGCCCTGCCCAAGGCAACTACAACCTGTGGGGCAACAACATCGATGGTCTTTCTCTCGTAGCCTTCGTGCAGAACAGCACCACCAAGGAAGTGCTCCAGTCCGCTACGGCTGAAGTGGTCGTTGGCGTGGCTGAGAACGAGCTTGACCGCACCACCCGTGTGTTCCCCAACCCCACCAACGGCATCCTCTTCGTGGATTACGAACTGCCTGCCGGTGAGACCGCACAGGTGGAAGTGTTCAACATGGTGGGCGAGCGCGTGATCAATACCACCCGCTCCACCGGTAACGGCCTGCAGCGCGAGACCCTCGACATCAGCAGCCTGAGCGAAGGCGTCTACTTCGTGAACATCAGCGCTGGCGGCCTCCGCGC
>CAZQFG010000071.1:0-12468 GCA_964592515.1 uncultured Chryseobacterium sp.
AAATGCAGCGCATGGCGCAGGACCTGAACAAGGACGGCAGCGGCGCCGGTAACCAGCTGAGCAAGCTGGCCGAGGAGATGGAAAAGACGGAGAAGGATATCGTGAACAAGAACATCTCGCCAGAGACCATGCGCCGCCAGCAGGACATCATGACCCGTTTGCTGGAGCATGAAAAGGCTGAGCGCGAGCGCGAACTGGACCAGAAGCGCACCAGCAATGAGGGCCGCGACCAGCCGCCGCCCGATCCCGCACGGTTCTTTGAACAGCAGCGGCGCAAGGCCCGTGAGACCGAACTGTTACGAACAGTCCCCCCGGGATTGAAGCCGTATTACCGCGATCGGGTCAACGCGTATTTCGGTACTTTTGACCGACCCTGAACACGCCCATGGGAGCCTTGACCGAAGAGCTGGAGTTCACCCAACGCATCGACTTCCCCGCCAAGGCCGAGAACATCGCCTTGGCCGAGAAGCTCATAGATGAGGCCTGCACGAAACACAACGTGCACGAGAGCCACTACGGCAACATTCTCATCGCCCTCACCGAGGCGGTGAACAACGCCATTCACCACGGCAACCGGCTAGACCCCGCCAAGACGGTCACCCTCGGGTACCAGGTGAAGGGCGAACAGATCGTGTTCCTGGTGCAGGACCAGGGCCCAGGCTTCGATTTTGAGCACCTGCCCGACCCCACCGACCCCCAGAACCTGGAGAAGCCCCACGGCCGTGGCGTCTTCCTGATGCGCGCACTGGCCGACAGTGTGGAGTTCAGCGATAACGGTGCCACCGTGGCCATGGCCTTCAGCCTTCAGCCGGTCCAGGAATAAACCTACCACCCATGCCAGCGATCGCGTTCAAGGCCGTGGATGTTCCCAACGCCTTCCGCGACCGTGAGAAGCTTCGCCGCTGGCTCAATGGCGTGGCCCGCGACCATGGGCACAGCATCAACGAGCTCGCCTACGTGCTCATGAGCGATGAGGGCCTGCTGGACTACAACACGCGCTACCTCGGCCACGACGACTATACGGACGTGATCACCTTTGATGGCCAGACCGGCACGGGGGTAAGCGGTGATGTGCTGATGAGCTACGACCGCATCAAGGAGAACGCGGCCACCTTCGGGGTGTCCGTTCAACAGGAACTGCGCCGCGTGATGGTGCACGGCCTCTTGCACTTGCTGGGCCACAGCGACAAGACCAAGGCCAAGAAGGAGGCCATGCGGGCCGCAGAGGACAAGTACCTGGCGCGACTATAAGCATCCGCTACCCGGTCGTGTGCCCCGTTGCTCCGGCCAGGGCCAAGCACAGGGTCTCGCGGATCAGTTGTGACCGCTGGAACGCTTCACACCGAGAGCATCGCCCATTCGGCAAAGCGTGCCACCAACAGCGGCATAGCCTGTGGCAGCGATGGCCTTAGCAATGCCCTGACGGCGCTTGAAGCCCCATACATCCTTCAGGAAGGGCGCGAAGTTCTGTGCATTGAGCAGGTCGAAGGCCACGGAGATCGTGGGCTCCAAGCTCTTGGCAGTGTGCCATATTCCTACCGGGATGTAAAGCGTTTCACCAGGCCCAACCACGAAGGTTATCGGAGTGGCCTTGGCGTATTCGGGGAATTTTGCCAGGTCAACGTGCTCGATATCGGGTATTGAGCAACGCCATGGGTCGCCGGACACAGGGTACATGTAGGCGTCCTGACCCCGCGGCCACACCGTGAACTGCTTGTGGCCATAAAGCTGGTTGACCCAGGCACTGAGATGGTAGTAATCGATGTGCACGTAAGGGAACTTGCCACCGGGCCCACCGATGAACAGCTCCAAGGCGCTCCCCCAATAGCCACGCTTGAACCAATTGCTCTCCAACCAGTTGGGCTTCGCGTAGCCCAAGCTCAGTGGATCAAGCATGTGTTGCACCTCAGGGAGTTGGGTGGGGATGTGGAACTTGCAGGGGTAGGGTACCGGTCGGCTGGTATCCTTGCCCTCCACCAGGTCCAGGATCTCGTTCATGGTGTACTCGGTGCCCTCCACCAAGGTGCGTCTATCGCCGAAGTGGGTCCGGAAGAATGCCGGGGTGAACTGGCCGTTGGCGCCCCAGACCTTGCTGGCATCCTTGAAGACGAGCGGAACACCCTTCTTCCAATGTTCTTCATAGAACTCTTCGTAGGATATATCCCCTACGGAAACGCGTCGGATCTCCATGGTGTCCGGTGGTTAGTTACCGACTTCAACGCTAACGATAAGTTAAAGATACTGGATCCCAACAAAAAAGGGCCAACCCGTTCGGGTCGGCCCTTTCCCTGTAGTTGTTGGAACTACTTACCAGAAACAGTCAATTGCTTGGCATTGGCCATGGTCTCCAACGCGCGGGTATTCAGCGCTTCGGCCTCAGCCTTTACAGCGGCCCAGTTCTCCGGCTTGGCCTGGTTCACCTTGGTGAGCATGCCTTCGATGGACTTGCTCAGGTCGGCCATGTCCACCGTGGCACCGTTCAGCTTGGGTGCGCGCTCGGCCATGGCCGGGTCGGCGGCGGCCTTCGCCACCATACCACGGACCTGCTCAAGCTGGCCCAAGGTCTCCTTCAGCGTACCGCTCATGGCACGTTTCTCAGTGGTGGTGGCGTCCTGCTGCACACTGGCGGCTGGAGCTACGGTCGTTGGGGTCTGTTGAGCCTGTGCACCGAGACCGGCGAGGCCTACTGCGGCAGTGAGGATGAGGAAGCGCATGTTCGTGTTCCGTTGGTTTGGTGTTGACGTGATCGCACCCCCTTTGGTTGCCCTATAGCTTCGGGGGCGTTCCAAAGATAGGCCCTTGGCAAGCGAACATCGTGCCCTAACTTGGCCCCATGCGTACCCTCCTCACCCTCACCTCGGCCCTGGTGCTTGCCACCGGCCTCTATTCGCAAAGCACCAGCAAGACCGGTGCAGGCACGTTCACCCTGACCAGCGCCAACGTGGGAGGGCAAGGCACTCAACAGGAGGAGTTCAATGGGTTCGGCTGCTCAGGCGAGAACATCAGCCCGCAGCTCTCCTGGACCGGCGCGCCTGCAGGAACCCGCAGCTACGCGATCACCATGTACGACCCCGATGCGCCCACGGGCAGCGGCTGGTGGCACTGGGTGGTGTTCGACCTGCCGGCCGATTCCAAGGGCCTGCCTCTCGGGGCCGGCACGCCGGGCAAGGCCGGCATGCCCAAGGGTGCCGTGCAAAGCCGCACGGATTATGGCAAACCCGGTTACGGAGGCCCCTGCCCGCCCAAGGGCCATGGTCCGCACCAGTACATCATCACGGTGTACGCCCTGAAGACCGACAAGCTGGGGCTTGATGCCGATGCCTCCCCTGCCGTGGTGGGCTTCACCCTGAACAGCCAGATGCTCGCCAAGGCCAGCATCGTGTTCTACTACGGCCGCTAAGGTTCAGGGGCGAAGCAATCGGCCTTGGCCCACTAATGTGGCCCCAGAGGTGATCCGCCACACGTAGATGCCACTGGTAACTGTTTCCAGTGAAGCATGGATGGTGTTGCCCTGCCCGGGTGTTGAGGAAATGATGCGACCCGCCACGTCCATCAGGGTCACGGTCAATGCACCGGACACCTCCGGCCCAACGACCCAGCTCGCCGCGGTCCCATCATTGGCCAGTTGCATGTGCACGGCTGGTGCGTTCCACCGTTCCGTCAAGCCGACCGGCAACTGTGATGTCTGGATGCCTACGAGCACTGGATCATGGTCGCTGCTGCGGAAGGCGTTGGGCTGGTAGCGTGAAAGGTTGGCATCAGCGTAGTTGAACGCCGCGGGCTCATCGCTGTTGATGTGCCAGACCTGTCCGCCGGTGATCGCTGCGGCCATTGTTGCCGTACCGAGAGCATGGTCCAACGCCCCGAAGGCGCTACCGAACTTGTAGCTGTAGGCGGCAGACCCGAGCAGGCGTTGCAGACCCGACGCACGCAGAAAATCCAAGGGGTCCTCCTCGGTATACGCGTTGAAGTCGCCGAGCATAAGGTGGGCCGCAATGCCGGTCTGTTGACGCACCGTGTTCCAGTGGGCGGCCAGTTCCTGGGCCTGGGTGCGACGGAGCGCGTTGAAGCACGACTGGCCATCGTCTTGGTCCGTATTGGCGCCGGCGGCATTGTCGCACAGCTTGCTTCGCAGGTGAACCGAACTGAGCAGGAAACGCGCGCCCGTTGCATTGACCAAAAAACCCTGGGTGAGGTGCGGGCGCTGGAACGTGGATGTGTACAACGAATACAGCTGCGTGACCGGGGTTAGCACCGCGGCCTTATAGAACAACACGGTGCGCGTGCCACCGCCAGCGGCATCCTCCTCCAGGCAGGCATACGTACCCGCTCCTACTGCTGCGTTCAGCGCGCTTAGCAGATCGCTCCACGCAGCATCGCTGTTCTCCAGTTCGCACAGCACAAGTGCATCGGCGTTGAGCGCCAGCAAGGCTGCCACCAGCTTGGTGCGCTGCCGCTGTAGTTCGCCCGCATTGGCAGCGCCCCATTCGCCCAGCGTGGTCCAATAGTTCAGCACGTTCATGCCAGCAACACGAAGGGACCCACCCACATCAGGCACCCCGGGCCTCGGCGCATGTGTTATGGCCACAGTACCGACCGGCTGCAACCGATACTCGCCAAACGTGTAGGTGAGAACCGCGGTGAGGTCGGTGATAGTGCTTCCGGTACGTAGTGTACCATCGGGGCCCACCAAGGGGAGTGGTGTGGGGTATGTGGTGGTGCGCCCGTCGTCCAAGCGGATCGCGCTTCGGGCATTCTCGTCGGCTGCTGCGGTTATGGCGGCCACATTGTTAGCGCCCGTACTTGTCGTACCCGCTGCATCGGCATCATTCGGGTCCGTTGCGTGGGTGGGTTGGTACAGGCGCGTTGGGGCCAACGACACTTCGCCATACTGCACCCAGCTACTGTTGTCGGTAACGGTCAGGCTCCCGGAGATCCGGAGCAACATGCCTTCGAAGCGCTCCTGTTCGGTGAGCAACGCAAAGGGCAGTTGGATATTTGTTGGTGGAACAGTGGCGGTACCCAATTGCACCACATTGGATATGTTCTTCAGTTCGGTCAATCCTTGGAACTCGTCCACCTCTCCGGTTATCTGAAGCCGCTGACCGACCGCCACGCCTGAAGCTGACGGCTGGTACACGAAGAGGCCATTGCTCGTGTTCATATTGGCGTCACACGAGGGTTCTTCAATGAAGTAGCCACCCAGCGAACCACTACCGAGAAAGACAGCTGTGACCGTGCCCGTGGTAGTGACCACCTGACCATCAAACGCACTTGCCGCCCCGCTGCCTTGTATGGTGCAAATGGGGGTCTGCGCATGGATCGCGAGTTGCGCACCAAGCGCCAGTATGAAAGAGAAAGATCTGATCAGCATATGGAGCGGCCGCAAAGTACTGCCGCTCTATCGATCCAAGGGAGCGACCTACTGGTGCACATACTCCACGTCTTCGCTGCAGAAGGCCGGACAAGGGTCTCCACAGATCATGGATGAACCGGCCCCGGCAAGTTCCCTGATAGTGCCTCCGGTGATCTCCGCTGCGGCGAAGCGGAAGGTCAGGCCACCATCGTCAGCACGGACAGGAGTAGCGCGAATGCCATTGCATTTTTCCAGGGAGAGCATCTTCTGCAATACCCGCGACGACGCCTCCGCAGCGACAAGGTCATTACCAGCGGCACCCATCCATCGGCATGCTTCCCGAGCCGCATCCCTGGTCCTTTCCAAATAGCTCACATTGCTACCCACGATCTTGTCGCTCATCCGGTAGAACACACCAGAGGAGGAGATGCCGTACTCACTGCCATCCGACCGCACGGCAACGGCAATTACCGTTCCCTCTTTGTCATCGGCACTACGTCGTGCATTGTAGAAACGTACACGCGCACAATCGGTATCCTTTAGCAACACGTTCAACCCATCTTCATCGAACACGGCTTGTGTGAACCCGGCTTTGGGAGGCTCTGCAAAGCTGGGGCCTCCGCATGAGGAGAACATCAGGAACACGGCCATCAAGGCCGTCACGACCGAATGCTTGCTGTTCATGATAACTTAAGTTAGGGGTATGGAAGATAGGGGTTTCAGTACATGAATTGCCAATTCGTGCCAGGGCCCACTTATCTTTCCGGGGATGGCTACCTCGGTACTCAGGTCCACATGGGGTCATTGGGCGCTCTTGCTTTTCGGGGTCCTCCCAGGAACACTGTTCGCCCAACCACCGCGCACCGAGCGCGCCGAGGCCTTGCTCCGCAGGGCGACCATCGGCATGCGTAACGATGAATACCTCAAGGCCCGCTCCTTGTTGGATTCCGCATTGATGCTTGCCGGGGAAATGCACAACGATGCCTTGCGCGCACGTGTGCTCACACAACTTGGTATTGTCGATCAGTCCATGGGAGAGCGCAACCAGGCGCTCAGTTCGTACTACAGCGCCTTGCGGATACAAGAGGGGTTGGGTGACACTGCGGGAATGGCCGAATTGTACAACAACATCGGATCCATTCACCATTACGAACATGAGTACATCAAGGCAGCGTGGTATTACCACCGCAGCCTTGACCTCCGACTTCGAACTGGCGGCCCTCGCGATGTGGCCAAGTTGTATAACAACCTCGGAAGCCTTTACGAGGAACAAGGCAAGCTGGATAGCGCCTTGATGCGGCTGCGACAGGCATTGAGCATATGGGAGCAACAGGGTGATCAAGGCTGGGTGGCTGTTACGTACTCCAACATGGCCGAATGCCACCTGCGCGCGAATGAGCTGGACAGCGCGCGCACCTACTTGGAGCGGTCGCTGGCCATTCGCAGAAAGCGACCGAAGAGGTTGGTGATGGCACACGTCCTTTCGCGCCTTGGCCATGTGGAAATGCTGGCCGGACGGCCCAAGACCGGGTTGCCCTATTGCCAGGAGTCACTGGCCATTGCGGAAGAGCTTCAACTATCGTCGGAAGAGCGCTATGCCTGTGATTGTCTATATCGCATCTACGAGGCACTGGGGCGACCCGGGGATGCATTGGCCTTCTATAAGCGCGCGATCTCCATCCGCGATTCGCTGTTCAGCACAGAGCAGGCCCGGGCCATTACACGCATCGAAATGGGCCACCTCTTCGATCAACAACAACTGGCGGACAGCCTACGGACAGCCAAGGACCGATTGAAGGTAGAATTGGCTTACATGGATGGGATGAACCGGGTGCGCAATACGCGTAACCTGTTCATCTTCTGGAGCGCTCTGGTGGTGCTTGCTGCAATAGGCCTTTGGAGCAGGTTGCGCTACGTTCGGCGCAGCCAGCATCTACTTCAACAGGAGCGCGATCGCAATGAGGAGCTGCTACACAACATCCTGCCGAGGTCCGTTGCGAACGAGCTGCTTGCGAACGGCAGGGCCGAAGCCCGTGAATATGAGCAGGCCACCATCCTGTTCACCGACTTCCATGACTTCACCGCGTTCTCTGAGAAAGTGAGCGCAACGGAGCTGGTGGCGACCATTGACACTTGTTTCAGCGCCTTCGACGAGATCCTGGAACGCCACGGCGTGGAGAAGATCAAGACCGTGGGCGATGCCTATGTGGCCGCGGGTGGAGTGCCCGACCCATTACGCTGCGGACCCGAATGCGTAGTTCGCGCAGCACTGGCCATGCAGGCATTCATGGGCAAGCATCGCCGTGAGCGACTGGCCCAAGGCCTTCCCGCATTGTCCATGCGAGTAGGCATCCATACCGGACCCGTAGTGGCCGGCGTGGTGGGTCGCAGGAAGTTCGCTTACGACATCTGGGGCGATACCGTGAACACGGCTGCGCGCCTGGAGAGCAGTGGTGAAGTGGGCAAAGTGAACCTCAGTGGGTCGACCTACGCCTTGGTGCGGCATCTGCCGGACCTCCGTTTCATCCGACGAGGTATGGTCCATGCAAAAGGCAAGGGGCTTATGGAGATGTACTACGCTGAGGCCTCCGTGCGTGAGCCCGAGCTCAGTATGACGGCGGGAACGTAGCGTCCACCACGAGGATAATGTCGGCCAAGCCAAGATACTCCTTGTCAAGCCGGGCCAATTGGTCCTGTGTCACGGTGGCAATGCTGACCTGCTTCAGCTCGGGCCTGTAACGGCGCAGGTACCAGCCAATGCCTTCGTAACGGTCGCTATGGTAGCTGCCATTGAAATGCAGGAACCGGGCACCGGGCTGGAAATTGACCACGATGAAATGTGCCATGGTCGCATCCTTCAACGCCTGTGCCTTCACCATATCGGGCGTTCCGTGGCCCTCCATCATCTTCAGCATGTTCACATAGCCCGGCAACGCGGGGTCATAGGCAATGGGTAGCGGCGCCATCCATGCTCGTTGTTCGGCGGGGACGGTGTCCAATGCTTCGAAGCCTCCACGCGAAACGGCACGAGCATAACGACGCGGCACATTGCAGGCGATGAACCGAAGGCCCTGGGCCTTGGCAAGGTCCACCAAGGGGGCATAATCCGTGTGATGGTTCTTCCACAAGCGCGCAAGCGTATCGAACGCGGCCTGATCGAGCTCCCCGCGCAGGTAGCGGTCCAGCGTAGCCTGATCATCCGCTTCGATCATTTCGGCACCCATCACCAACGGTCCTTTGGCCGCTAGTTCCCGGGCCACCATCAGTTGTAACCAGTGTGCCACAACACTGTTATGCTGTTCACCGAACAGCACAACGTCGCCGCCTGCCGCCAGCTTCAGGAGTTGCTTGTGACCCACCTTCTTGCCCTTGGCATCGAACAGGGCGTAAGCGGGAAGCACTTGTGCGGTGGCAGCTAGCACGCACAACAGTGCGGAAAGGGCCATGAGCCCGCGAAGTCGGAATTGCATGATGTGTTGGTGGGCCATGGGCTGAAATAAGGCGATCACGAACGGATGACAAAACGGGACCGATCATACTAACTTGAGCAACGAACCCACGCACGCATGCCTCCCACACCTCCCGCTGTCGTTCAGCCCGCCTTGGCACCGCCGATCACGCGGGAATTGGAAAAGCCAGTGCAGCTGCCAGAACTGCTTTCGGACGTGGTAGAGTGCGGCCAGGTGACCGTTCATTGCTCCTTTGTGGCCGGCCTAAGCGATGCCGTTCGCATATGGCCTAGCACCTTTCTGGTGTGCCGCCACAGTGGTCATCGCAGCCAGCTCCTATTTGCAGAGGGCATTCCCATGGCACCGCAGTGGTTGCCCGTGGCGGCCGGCAACACCATCCACTTCACCCTGCTGTTCGCCGGACTGCCATCGCACTGCATGCTGTTCGACCTGATAGAGGAGATCGCGGACCCCGGAGGTTTTCATGTGCCTGCGATCCTGCGCAATGACATGGACGTGTACCGGGTGGAGATCTGAAGGGCCCCATAGGGACCAGTTCAGGTCCTACAGCGTGAACGGCATACGTTGAACGCCTGCACGGTCAGGACTGTACGCGTGAATGGCGTAGGTGCCTGGCGGCCAGCCCAACACGGCCACCTGCAATGGCACCAAGTAGTGCCCGGGCCCGAGAAGGACCCTGTCATACAACACCTGGACCACCCGCCCACGGCCATCCAACACCACGGCCGTGAACACGGTGCCAGCAGACACGGTGTACGGCATGGCGCGGGTGATCGTTTCCGGGCGACCTGAACAGACACGCCCCTCATCATCCAAATACCGCAACGAATACTGCGGCGGGGGCTGTCCGCTCAGCCTGCTGACCACCCTCCGGAGCGTATCCGCCGCACTGCTGTCCATGGCGCCCATGCTGGCAATGGAATGGCCATCGCTCAGCAGCCATGGGACCAATCGCCATCCCATCGCCCTGCGAACGAGGGTGCCGGTGCGTGCCGATCAGGACCTGCTGAACCGCACGGAGCGCTGTGCGCGCGCCTCATCAAGCACCAGCAGATAGCTGCCGGTGGCGAGGTCCGCGATGTCGATGACCTGCGTGCCCATGCCATTGAAATTACCGGTGCGCAGCGTGCGCCCTTGCAGGTCAACGATGCGCCATGGAGCGGCACCGCTCACGTCAACGAAGAGCAGGTTCTCACAGGGGTTGGGATAGACCTTGGCGGTGATGCCGGCGAGGTCCGCCATACCCGTGGTCGAAGGTCCGAAGGCCAGCACATCGGTGCCATCATCGATCACCAAAGGGTGCAGCGGGCTGGTGTTCCACAGCACGATGTCATCCTCCGTGCTCACCAACTTGACCGTATTGGTGTATGAGCCCACCGGAGTAATGGCCGTGCCGTGTCCCGTGTAGGACCACATAACACTGGCCGGGCCATCCTCGTCCGTGTAGTTGTCCGTGAAGCTCTGCTCGTAGTTCATGGGGAACACCATCACCAACTTGGGGTCGATGTAGTCGTTGGTGTTCAAGGGCACACCCGTGGCATGCACCGCGATCCCGTTCTGGTCGATGTCGAGGTACATGTACTCGCCGCCCACTCCGGTCACCGTCTGCAACCAGACCCAGTTGGCACCCGGGTAGTTCGAAGCAAACGGTGTTCCCGTTGCGGAAATGAAGTCCAAGGTGCCGATGGGCTGAAGGGTCACCGTGCTCAGGTCCCAGGTCTGGTCCGTTCCATCGCTGGGTACGGTGGCGCTACCGGGGTCTGTCACCAGGTACATGGTGAGCTGCATGCCATCCTGGTCCAACAGGCCGTAGTCCAAGGTCACTTGGGCATGGGCCGTGGTGGCGAGGCAAAATGCGGAAAGGGTCAGTGTCCGGATCATGGGATGGAGGTTTGGTATACCGAAGCTAGGCTTGCGGACAGGCCGCGTCAATGATGTCACACGTTCATGTGATGCCCCGGTCGTTGTTCAGCCATCCGGCGAATGCGCGGCGTTGAACACGAGCATGTGATGCACGCGATGATCGGTCCGGGACCACACGCTCATTCCGCCCCGTGTTCCGAAGAGGGCCACCATACGTTGCGCCCCGTCATCTACGAACGCGCTTCACCTTGGCCTATCTTGGTTGCATGGTGTCCATCACCCGGTACTGCGCCGCACTTCTGTCGCTCGGCCTGCATGTGATGCTAGTTGCGCAGCCCACCACCCGCTGCGCTGGTGCCGTGGCACCCACGCGCGCCGATGTGATGGCCGCACCGCGGGAACAGCCCCGCCTTGGGAACGACAAGGCCCCTTTGCCTGCCAAGGTGGACCTTTCGCTCTGGTTCCCGCCCGCCGGCGATCAATGGAAACAATCCTCGTGCAGCGGCTGGGCCCTGGGGTATGCGCTGGCCACCTACCATCGCAACCGAGCGCAGGGCCGCGAAGCGGACACCACCTTCCTGGCGGACCCTGCGGCCGTGTACAGCCCCGCATTCGTGTATGACCTGGTGACCCAACTGGAAAAGAACCCGAGCTGTACCACCAGTGTGAGCCTCTGGGATGCGATCCAGGTGGTGTGCGATACGGGGTGCGTGGCCTGGCAATTACACCCCTATGACAGCAGCCTCACCGCTTGCTTGCGCCCGGTGCCCACGGCCGCCATCCAGGCCGCGCAGGCCCGGCGCATGTCCCACCCGGTCTCCATTGACAACCGCAACTACGACCAATGGCGCGCACACCTTGCGGAGGGAGAGCCTGTGGTGTTCCAAGTATCAATCGGGGGCTTTTTCGACCAGGGCTTTGCAACACATGGCAAGGGACCGTTCGTTTGGAACGAGCCCAAGCCCACGCAATGGGAGGGACGCCTTGGCCATATCATGGTGTGCACGGGCTATGAAGGTGACACAATGATCGCGCTGAACAGTTGGGGAACAGGCTGGGGCGAGCGCGGATACGTACGCATACCAACAAGCACGCTCTATTGGGCTTGCAGCGATGCCTACGTGATCCAACCCGGCGCCGCGCCCGCGTTCGATCCCGTGCGGTGCGCGATCGATACGCGTCAACCACGCCGCGACCAGATCGTCCGTGGAGGCTTGGGCCATGGCGAGGTCCATGGGGTCGGAGACCTCCTGTACCGGGTGCTCTGTCCGGCCTTGAACGACGGAGAGCAGGTGGTGGAGTTCCTTGATGCCCATAGCCTGCAACGCCTGCACACCCTGTCCATCTGCGAGGACCGCCCCTGCACACTGCAACACAACGGCGAACTCTACACCTTCACCTACACCGGGAAACGGCTGTTCAGCCGCCAATTACGCTACCGGTTGGTGAAGAACGACCCGGCGCAGGTGCAGGCCCTGCAACGCGAACTGGACCATCTGGACGTTCAGAACGATGGCGTCAGGGACGGGCGTTGGTAGGACGTGCATCCACGGCGTTGTACCATGGCTCGTTACAGCACGACCGCGATGAGAAGGTGAATAAGGTCAGGCTTCACCGGGGCTTCGGCCAACGAAGTACATCTCCATCTCCCCCTTGCCCTTGGCCTGCACTTTGCCGCGCGGGGTGAATGTGAGTCCCGGGACGTCCTTCAATAAGGCATAGGTGCTCTCGCTGATGTTCACCTCGCCCACGGCACCGGAACTTTCCATGCGGGATGCG
>CAZQFG010000072.1:0-12200 GCA_964592515.1 uncultured Chryseobacterium sp.
TGTGATCATCCATCGTTGGCTGCAAAGGTGACCCGACCAAGCCGGGTGGATGTTAAGGCCTGCTCAAATATAGGTTAAGCCGGACGCCGGTTCCGGGATACCACCAAAGCACGGCATCCATTAGATTTGGACCCTGTGGAAGCGCGGTCTTCCCTGCCGTGAGCGATGGACATGGTCCATCAGTTGATGGAAGAAGGCCGGTCACTGGAGGTTCGTACATTGGAATTCAAGCGGGAATAGCTCAGTTGGTAGAGCATCAGCTTCCCAAGCTGAATGTCGCGGGTTCGAATCCCGTCTCCCGCTCGAGGTACAGAAGGACGGTCATTTGGCCGTCCTTCTTCATTGTGGTTAAGATGATGCCCGCTTGTTCACATAAGAGGGTTGATCGCGAATAGGCCATCGGCACTTGTACCACGGACCATGGTGCTATGTTCGGCCCGCCGTGGCAAAGAGATCAAAGAGTGTTCGCACTGTTCGCGTGGCGGAGCTGTTCGCGGGTGTCGGTGGTTTTCGCCTTGGTCTCGAACGCGCATCGGGTTCCGATACCGCTTATCAAGTGGTGTTCAGCAACCAATGGGAGCCCGGCAAGCGCGTTCAGCACGCATCGAACATCTATGTATCCCGGTTCGGCAAGGAGCACCATGTGAATACGGATATCGCGACGCTGTCCACGCGAGATATCCCTGACCACGATATGCTGGTCGGTGGCTTCCCGTGCCAGGACTATTCTGTGGCGAGTACCCTGCGGAACTCGAAGGGTTTGGTTGGGAAAAAGGGCGTGCTATGGTGGCAGATCCACCGTATCCTGAAGGAGAAGGAGCGTCCGCCCAAGTACCTGCTCCTCGAGAATGTGGACCGGCTGTTAAGCTCACCCGTGGCCCAACGTGGGCGCGATCTAGCGGTGATGCTGAGGTCTCTTGATCTGCTCGGCTATGCTGTGGAATGGCGGGTGGTGAACGCGGCCGAGCATGGCATGCCACAGCGCAGACGACGCGTGTTCATCATGGGCTACCGGAAGGGCACACCGGAGCACAAGGCGATCAAACGTTCCACACCGACCGATTGGTGCACATTGAACGGCCCCATGGCCATAGCGCTTCCCTGCAAGGTCGATGGAGGGTTCGTTCAGTTCAGCATTGAACAGGACCTGGAGGTGCTTTCCAATGAGTTCGGCCAGCGGAGCGGCACCAGTCCTTTTGGGAACACTGGCATTATGTTCGATGGCCAGGTATTCACCGGCCGCACCAAGGCCGTGTACGACGGAGAGCCGGTCACCTTGGGCAGCATACTTCAGGCTGAAAAGGATGTGCCTGAGGAGTTCTACATCAAGCGAGGCGAGCTGAAGCAGTGGAAGTACCTGAAAGGGGCGAAGAAGGAGGCCCGCGTCTCACAAGGGTCAGGTCACACGTATTCCTATTCAGAGGGTGCCATGAGCTTCCCCGATCCGCTGGACCGCCCCAGTCGCACCATTATTACGGGTGAAGGTGGGCGTGCGGCATCGCGTTTCAAGCACGTGGTGTGCGTGGATGGCAAACGATACCGGCGCCTTACGCCCGTTGAGCTAGAGCGCTTGAACATGTTCCCGGATGACCACACCGCTGGGGTGAGCGATACCTGGCGTGCGTTCTTCATGGGCAATGCACTGGTGGTCGGCATCGTTGAACGCATTGGCCGGGAGTTGCTAAGGTGGTCACCATAGCGGTGAGCGAACCGCATCGGCGTTCCTTTGTTGCCTAACTGACATGCGAAACAGTTCACGCGCTTCTTCTTTCCTATTGCCCATGCTGCTCAGCTCCTTTGGGCTGAACGCCTGTGGCGCCAAGAACCAACAGCCAACATCATCCATCTCCATGGACCAGACCAGCATCACCCCACAGCAGACCGATACCATAACCCTTGGCGCAGGCTGTTTTTGGTGTGTGGAGGCCGTGTTCCAAGAGCTGAAGGGTGTGGTCTCCGTGACCTCCGGGTACATGGGCGGGCATGTGAAGGACCCGTCCTACAAAGAGGTTTGCAATGGCACCACAGGCCACGCGGAGGTTGCCCAGGTGGTGTATGACCCGAACGTGATAACCGTGGACGAGGTCCTGGAGGTGTTCTGGCAGACCCATGACCCCACAACGCTGAACAGGCAAGGGGCCGATGTGGGCACGCAATATCGCAGTGCCATCTTCTTCCACAACGAGTTGCAGCGTTCGCGGGCCCAGTTCTACAAGGAAAAACTGGACAAGAGCGGCGCGTTCAGGGCACCTATCGTAACAGAGATCACCCCTGCGAGCACGTTCTATGTTGCAGAGAACTACCATCAGGACTATTACGCCCAGAACGGCGAACAAGGGTATTGCCAGATGGTGATCAGGCCCAAGCTCGAGAAGTTCCGCAAGGTGTTCGCGGACAAGCTCAGGAAATGATCAAGGTGACCCAGATCACCGGCGCACCGGATCGCGCTTTGGTACTTTTGGGCCATGTTCAAGAAAGGGAGTAAGGCATACAGCATCGCCCACAAGAAGTGTCCGTTCTGTCACGAGGGAGCCTTTTTCGTGGACGACAATCCCTACAACCTTTCAAAGGCTGGCGACCTGTTGGATGAATGTCCTGTTTGCCACCGGAAGTACGAGCCCGAGCCCGGCTTCTATTATGGCGGCATGTATGTGAGCTATGCGCTGGCCGTGGCCTTGTTCGTCACCATCTACGTGGCCGTTCAAGTGTTGTATCCCGAGTCTCCGCTCTGGCTGTACGTCGCTCTCAGCCTTGGTGGCCTTGTCGTTTTCGGTCCATGGATGTATGCGCTCTCCAAAATGATCTGGGCCAACATGTTCTTCAAGTACACCGGTGTTGATATGACCCCGGCTGAACGGGAGAAAGCCGCACAACGGGCAGCACGCCGCTCTGCGTGATAAGCCTATTGTAGACCAGTGCCTTCCGGTGACCCCATATCGTCCATGGGGTCGTGGGCCACATAGATGACCTGGCCGGGAATGGTGGCCGCGTTGAAGCTGACGTCCGTGTAATTCAGGCTACCAATGGTCTCCATGATCTCTTCCGGAGCAGCACGCATGGCCGAAGGAGGTCCGAGGTCCGTACCCTTCACAGGCCACTCCAACAGAAAGAGCAGATAGGGGTAGCGCAGACCACGGCGCATCAGGTTGAAGTAGCTCTTCTTATCAGCGATGGTGGTGAACCGGTGAACCATCAAGGCCATATCCGCCTCTTCGGGCATCAGACCGGGATCGCCAACAGGTACAAGCCGGATACGCAGGCGATCGTCGGTGATACCCTTTGCCTTCTTCAACTCCTCCAATCGTTGTGCTTGATCAGGTTCATTCACCACGGCGATCACATCGGCACCTGCATCCAGCAACTTGAACGTGAAGTAGCCATCTTCAGCAAAGAGGTCGGCCACCACTCGATTGCGCAGGTCACCGCCCATCATCCCGATCATGCCTTCAGGGTGTTGCCATTGATCGCGCTCCTTCCATGGGTCCATGGGTGCTGGGGCGGTCCTGGTGTCGTTGGTGGTCACGGTTGTAGTGGCCGGACCATCATTGTTACAGGCAATGAGCGCAAGAGCCAGAAAGGCGAGATAGGGGCGTACCATAACGTTCTGTAGGGGAGTAAAAGTAGGTGAGGCGTGTATTCCCAGGGTTTCATGTGTATCATATTCCATGGAAAATAGATACGCTGTACATTTGCGGCATGCCTGCACTGGACAAGGAACTGAAAAGCCGGTTCGAGAACGAACAACACAAGGCCATGTTGAACATCATGTTCACGGCCAACTGGTTCAAGAGCAGGCAGGTGAGCCTGTTCAAACCGTTCGGCATCAGCCCGCAGCAATACAACATCCTCCGCATACTGCGCGGGGCGAAGGACCGCATGAACATGCAGAACGTAAAGGAACGCATGATCGACCGTGCCCCGAACGCCACACGCCTTACAGACAAGTTGATCGCCAAGGGTCTGGTGGAGCGCGAACGCTGCGAAGAGGACCGCCGCGTGGTGTATGTGCGGATCAGCCCGAAAGGCATCGACCTATTGGCCAAGATCGATGAGCTGAACAAGGAGAACATGCGCGATCTGGTGAAGAAGTTGACCACTGCGGAGGCTTCGCTTATGAACGACGTGCTGGACCGCATCCGTGGCTGAACCAACCGGAGGTCCGCGTGTTATTGAGCGGACATGAAAACCATTAGCGCTCCCACCTTGGCCGTGACCGAACGAAGTGCTCTTCCCCTGCATCCCATCATCGGTGCACGTTTCAGCCCACGTGCGTTCAGTGAGCGCGATGTGACGGACGACGAGCTTAGGCTTGTGCTGGAGGCGGCGCGTTGGGCTCCCAGTAGCATGAATGAACAGCCGTGGCGCTTTCTGGTAGTGCGGCGTGGGGGTGAAGGATATTCCGAAATGTTGTCCTGTATTGCGCCGAGCAATGCCATTTGGGCGGACAAGGCCCCCGTGTTGATCTTGAACATGGTACACCGCCAATTCGCACGGAACGGCCATGAGAACTACCATGCGAGGCACGATCTTGGTCTCGCTTTGGGCCAGTTAACGGCGCAAGCCACGGCGCTGGGCATGGGCCTGCATCTGTTGGGTGGCTTCGATGCGCAGGCTACGCGTTCCGTTTTCGGAATCCCTGATGTTTATGACCTGGTGTGCATCACGGTGCTCGGTTTTCCTGGGGACCCTGACTCTTTACCGGACAACCTCAAAAGCCGGGAGCTGAACCACTCGCCCAGAAAACCCTTGGAGGACCTGGTCCACTTCGGTGGCTTCAACGGCTGAGTTCGCTCACTTCGTCTTCGTGGACCGGGGGATGGTGCGTTCCCAGAGAAGGGTGCCCTTTGCATCGAACACGCGGATCAGCATGACACGTTCCTTCAACGTACCGCTGAACGAGAGCGTGGCAAAGTTCCGTTGCTCTACGATGGTGCCGTCAACGCGGTTGGTGTTGGTTTCCTTGGCCTTGTACACACCGCTCGTCAGGGGCGATACCGTAAGGTCATAGAGCACTCGTCCATCCTTGAGCTTAACCTCGCTGAGCTCTGTGAAATGCCTGTCGCCAGTGAGAAAGACGACACCGTGTATGCCTTCCTCCTCAATGCGACGCAGCAGTTCGGCACGTTCCTGCGGCATGGTGGCGTAGTTCTCGTAAACGGCCGCATCGTTGAGGACCTGGCTTCCAATGGCCACCAGCTTGAAGGGAGCGCTACTGCACTTGAGCGCACGGATCAACCAATCCATTTGTTCGTTGCCGAGCAGGGCCGGAGAACTGGTCTTCATATCGCCGACCACACGGTGAGTGCGGTCATCCATCAGGAACAGGTCCACATCCACATGGTTGACCATGGTAGTGGTGCCTGTCACACCGGGAACGCCACATGTGGGGTTGGGCCAGAACAGGTCGAACATTTCGCGGGCCAATGCGCTTTGCACGAAGCTGCCATCGCCATCGTTCGGTCCGAAATCGTGATCGTCCCAGATGGCATAATGATGAGTGCTTCGGAGCAGGCGTTGCAGTTCGGGAGTGCTGCGCGCATGGGTATACCGGTGCAGGTAACCGCTGCGGCTTCCCCAATCGGGCTCACGCAGATAGATGTTGTCACCAAGCCACAGCATCACATCAGGCTTCTTTTCCGCAATGGCATCGAAGATGACGTACTCACCACCGTATGCTTTGCCGGGTCTGTCGTATGCTGGTTCGTTGATGTAAGTGCAGCTACCGATGGCCATGGTGAAGGGGGGCGGATCGGTACGGTGGCGCCACAATGGTTGGGTGTGGAAGGTGAGGGGCTGCCCCACGTCAACCGCTTTGCCATTCACGATCGGGCGATAGCCGTAAGTGGTGCCCGGTACCACCGGCGCCATGGTGAAGTCCATGGCATGGGCCTTTGCAGCATCCGAGGACTGTTCCGCCGTGGTCAGCACACTGTCGGGCCGGTCCAATTCCCAAAACTCCAAGCGCGCAGTGCAGGGCCCTTTGCATTGCAACCAGATCGTAGCCTCCAGCATGTCGCTGTGGCCGGGCATGGGGCCGTTGATCGTGCTTTGCCCATAGAGGAACACGGGAAGCAGGGCGGAGAGCAGCAGCGTGGATCGCATGGCGGACGGTCGTTAAGTCGGACGCAATTTACCCGCACCTGACATCGCATTGGTCACCGAAAGGCTGAAGCAGGTAGATTTGACCGGCCCCAGTACCAAAGGGGCGGATACAAGAGCGATGTTCAATCCCATTCAGGCCTGGCTGGACATGAAGGCCAGTCTACCCGCACTGCCGATCGAGAGCATCGGCATCAAGTACATCTATCCCATCTTCCTGGTCCTGATCATCCTGGAGTACCTGCGGGCCAAGGAATTGTTCGACCTCAAGGAGAGCTTCAGTGGTTTCGTGATCGGCCTAGGGGCAACGGTGATCCGCGTGATCACCAACGTGTTCGAGATCACCCTGTACATGTTCCTGTTCTGGTGGGCCGCTGACTGGCGGCAGGAGCACCTGGGCTATACCAGCTTGGGCTATGCGTGGTACATATGGGTGGCCTGCATCGTTCTGGACGACCACAACTTTTACTGGCACCATCGCCTTGCGCATAATGTGCGTGTGCTCTGGGCCGCACATTTGCCACACCATAGTGGCCGCAAGTACAACCTCACCATAAGCATTCGCAACGGCTGGTTCATCACGCTTATCAAGCCCATCTATTGGCTGTGGATGCCATTGCTGGGCTTCGAGCCGATCATGATCGCCACCTGCTTGATCGCGAACGCGTTCTACCAGTTCACGCTGCACTCGCAACTGTTGCCCTCATACGGATGGATCGAGAACATCTTCAATTCATCCTACATCCATGTGGTGCACCACAGCAGCAACACCGAGTACCTGGATCGCAACCATGGCGGCATTTTCACTTTCTGGGACCGCATGTACGGTACCTGGCAAGCGCCCATCAAAGGGGTGGTACCCAAGTTCGGCATCAGCCACGACCCGAACACGAACAACCCGATCACCCACAACCTGTTCGAGTTCAAGGAGATCTGGCACGATGTGAAACGCGCGCCCACGTTGAAGGCCAAGCTGATGTACATCTTCGGGCCTCCGGGCTGGAGCCACGATGGAAGCACCAAGACCAGCCGCGAACTGCAGGAGGAGTTGCGGGCTTCGGGACAGTTCGGCAAAGCGGGCGTGGAGCCTGTTGTACAGCGCGCCTGACGTAACAGCAGGAACGAAGAAAGCCGGGATCGCTCCCGGCTTTCTTCATTTCAGTTTGTATGATCTACCGGCCGAACAAGCGTCCGAGCCCGAAGCCTTTCTTCTTCTTTTCCTGTTTTTCGTTCTTCTCGTTGGTTCGCTCCACTTCGCCGAAAAGCTCTTTCGTCATTTTAGCGTAGTCAGGTTGTGCAGGGTTGTTCCGGCGTTCCTGTTGCGGACGATCGGTGCGCGGGCGTTCCGTGCGTTGCTGTGGAGCACGGTCGTTCCGGTTGCGATCGCGACCATCACCTTGACGTGCAGGCCGCTCTGCGCGCGGGGCGGCAGGGCGATCGCTTCGTTGTTGCTGTGGTCGTTGTTCGCGACCCTGCTGTCCACGGTTGCCATCGCGGCCGCCACCTTGGCGCGGTCCACGCTGGCTGGAAGGTGCACCTCCTTCACGACGTTGGCCTTGCCCCTGTTGTTGACCTTGGCCTTGTCCACGAGGCCGATCGCCGCGGCCAGGACCGCGGGGCTGACGTGGCTCACGTACTTCGGGCTCCGCCTTCTTGGGGCCACCCACCATCAAGAATTCGTGCGCCTCGACCACGGGAATGTCACGCTTGATCAACCGCACGATGTCACGGATATAGGCCTTTTCCTCATGATCGCAGAAGCTCAGGGCCCTGCCCGAAGCGCCGGCACGACCGGTACGGCCAATGCGGTGAACGTAGGTCTCCGGGATGTTCGGGATATCGAAGTTGATGACGTGCGTTAGCCCATCGATATCGATGCCTCGGGCGGCGATATCGGTGGCGACCAGTGCGCGGATCTTGCCTTCCTTGAAGTTCTTCAGCGCGTTCTGGCGGGCCGTTTGGCTCTTGTTCCCGTGGATGGCCTCGGCACCGATACCGGCCTGCTCCAGGATCTTGGCCACCTTGTTGGCACCATGCTTGGTGCGCGTGAAGATCAGTGCCTCGCGGATGGTGTCACCCTGAAGTAAGTGCACGAGCAGCTTGTTCTTGTCCGTGCGATCCACGTAGTACAGGTGCTGGTCGATGGTCTCGGCCGTGCTGCTCACCGGGGCTACTTCCGCCTTGATGGGATCGGTAAGGATGCTGTTGGCAAGTTTGGCGATCTCGGGTGGCATGGTGGCGCTGAAGAAGAGGGTCTGGCGCTTCGCAGGCAGCTTGGCGATCACCTTCTTCACGTCGTGGATAAAGCCCATGTCGAGCATGCGGTCGGCTTCATCGAGCACGAAGATCTCCAGCCCGTTGAGGTGGATGAAGCCTTGTCCCATCAGGTCGAGCAAGCGGCCCGGTGTGGCGATCACAATGTCAACGCCACGCTGCAAGGCATCGGTCTGTGGCTTTTGGCCCACTCCACCGAAAATGACGGTATGCTTCAGTTGAAGGTTGCGTCCATAGGCGGTGAAGCTCTCCCCGATCTGGATGGCCAGTTCGCGGGTAGGCGTTAGGATCAGTGTGCGGATGGCACGCTTGGACTGCGGTCCCTTGGCGTGCAGTTCCTGTAGGATCGGAATTGCGAATGCGGCCGTCTTGCCGGTACCGGTCTGCGCACAGCCGAGCAGATCGCGCCCCTTGATCAGGTGTGGAATGGCCTGCTCCTGGATGGGGGTGGGGTGAGTGTAGCCTTCGGTCTGAAGGGCTTTCAGAATGGGCTCGATGAGCCCCAGGTCGTTGAACGTGGTACGTTCCATGGTCATGTGCGCGGGTAACCCCGTGCGGATGTAGTTCGGTGTGCCCAAGCCATTGACCCTGGTGCACACCCGTTAAGGTGTTTGTTGGTTCGCCCCTTCGATCGGGTCCGGCGTGCAATGATCCGCTGGGGATGGCGCCTGGACTGGTCTTCCGCTGGACCTTTCGGTCTTTAATAGCGGGGAAAGTTGGGCGCTCGGGGCATGTCCACCTCCCGGCGGACGGCGCAAATGTAGTCTAAAATCCCTTGGTCCTCAGAAACTTCAGTATCCGAGCACCACCAAGCGCTGTACATCGATGGTACGATCACCTGCGATCAGCTTACAGATATAGGTGCCGGCTACCAGCTCAGACAGGTCCAATTGAAAGCTGCCTTGTTGGCCTTGCACCGTGCGATGAAGCACCTGCTCACCCAGAGCGTTGAAGATCACCAACCTCGCGGGATCAGCGTTACCCACCGTAACCCAGACCTCACCAACTGTGGGATTGGGGAGCAACTGCAACGATGGTTCAGTTCCGTTCAATTCACTTGTGCCAGTGCTGTTACCATTGTTCACAGTGATCCTCAGATCATCGAACCGGAAGCCGGCGTAGTTGCTACCGAAGTCACTGCGCAATTCGAAACGGAGCCTGAAGGGGCCTCCAATGAAAGCCCCGAGGTCGATCTCCTCGTACACCCAGTTGGGCTGTTGGCCATCGTACACGGGCTGTCCTTCATCCTGGTAGATGGATCCAGGCCGTGTGTAGCGCCCACATAGAGGTGTCCAACTGACGCCATCCGCCGAGCCCAATACCTGCACCTGGTCATAGTATGCTTCCACTTCCCATTGGGCCATGAAGTTGAGCACTGCGGCCGTGG
This sequence comes from uncultured Chryseobacterium sp., assembly GCA_964592515.1. GTDB lineage: Bacteria > Bacteroidota > Bacteroidia > Flavobacteriales_F > PHOS-HE28 > PHOS-HE28. The sequence goes on from CAZQFG010000072.1 coordinate 9,761, forward strand.
CAGTGGAAAGGTCCACCGGTTGCGTGCGCGTGATCCGTTGTGTGACCCCATCACTGTAGTTCCCTGCCGGCGGATCGCTGATGCAGGATGGCGCGCTTGTCCAGGAACTTGTGGATAGGCCCCAACCGGTCCCTTGCCATCCGCTCATCGAACTTCCTTGGTCCACCAGCACCACAACTGGCGCCCCCATGGAACGGGTGATGGTATCGCGCCAGGTGTACAAGCCATTGCTCAAGGAGAGCACGTAGCTGAACGTTGATCCAAAGGAGAGGCCCGGTGATAAGGTAATGGGTATGGAATCCGAGCGGACCTCCAACAGATCGAGGTCCGGGTAAGTGCTGGGCGCACCCGTGGAGGAAACATTGTCCAAACCTTCCACGGCGACCGTGAGCGGGCCTGGTCCCTGCCCCAAGCGTTGGAGGTTGAATCGCACATACCCTTCATTCCCTGTTAAAATTGGAGCGGAGCGATCATCCAGCCGACCGTACACCGCAGCCAAGTGTGCCAGCCGTTTGTTCTGTCCCACGTTCACCTGGCAGATCTCGGCGATGCGCCAATCGGGTGGCCAGAAACCTTCGTCCTGTTGTCCGGCCTCGGGTGTCATGGAGAAGATCTTGTCCTTGGTCGTCTGCTCGCCATACATCCAATCATCCGACCCTCCGTTCACCACGTAGTTCACGGTCTGGTCGGCGGTGCCGAAGCGGTACCGGTTCTCCTTAGTGAGCACCACGCCCTGCTCCACGAACATGGCCGAATCGGGCGTGTAGTAGGAGGGTAGGTATCCCCAGGGGTAAACGAGCAGGTTGCCGAAGGTGTGGTAGTTGAGCGCCATTCGGAACTGCCGCGCATTGCAGAGGTCGCGCATGGCCTGGGTCTCGGGCTCGCTGAACGCAGAAGGTCCCCGGTACACATCTGATCCGGTGAAAGGTGATGATCCCGAGTCATCGGTGCCCCAGCCTTGGCCGTAGTTGCGGTTCAGGTCCACCCCGAACGTGCCATCTCCGTTCACCCTGCGGTTCTTGCGCCACATGCCTCCACCCTCGGGCGCCGTGGTCTGGTTGTACACATAGCCATCGGGGTTCACACATGGCACGAAATACAGTTCAAGGTTGTTGAGCAGATAGGTCACCTCATCATCCGTTCCATAGCTCTCCAGCAGATGCCACATGTAGAAGATCAACTGGGAAAGGGAGGCCGGTTCACGAGCATGGTGCAGTGCGTCATAGAGCACTTCGGGCTTCTCTTGGTCCACATCAGGCGCATTGGACATGCGCACCATGTAAAGCGACCGTCCTTCGTGGGTGGTACCGATGGCCTGTTTGGCACTGATCAGCCCGGGGAATGTGGCGTGCATGGCATCGAGATTCGCGATGAGCTCTTCCCACATGAAGTAGCCGCCCATGCTACCCAACTGAAAGTTCTCGGGAACAGCCACGGTGCCGGGTGCATGGCAGAGCTCACGGCTTGACCTTGTTTGCGATGAACCATCTCCAGTATTGCGTGACCGGTAATAGCTCGCCACATCCGGGATCAATACCTCGCAGGTGAATCCGGCGTTACGCGCGGTAGCGATCTCCGTGTAAGAGAGGTCTGTAGTAATGTATGCGCCCGCCTTCACCTCGCCGTGGTCAACAGCAAGGCCCAACGCGGCCAGATCGGCGAGGGTGCCCGCCCGCCCGTCGGTCCAAATGCGCACCCGGGCATATCCATCTGCCTGCTGTGCAAAGGCCGACACGAAGAGCAAAACGAACGCGAGCGAGGAGAGGAGGCGGTAATGCATGGCGAGGTATTCACGCCGAAACTAACGAACGGCCTCAGTGGGACCAGCACGCTGCTGGGCGCTTGGGTTGGATGCCCAAGAACAGAGCGACCACATCGATCGGGATATCATGCGAACGCCCAACGATGACAGCATCGCGGGGCGTTCCGGAAGTTGAGGAAATGATCAGTGCTTGGCAGCGCCCAGGATCTCGCGGATGCCACCCAGGCTGCTGAGCACGCCGGTGGCCTCGTAAGGCATGAACACCGTGCGGTTACCATCGCTGGAAGAGGTCATTTGCTCCAGGGCCTGGATGTACTTCATGGCGATGAGATAGTTGGCGGGGTCGGCCTTGCTACCTTGGATGGCGGCGGTGACCAGTTTGATGGCCTCGGCCTCGCCCTGTGCAATGCGGATGCGGCTCTGGGCCTCACCTTCTGCGCGCAGGATCTGGGCCTGCTTTTCACCCTCGGCCTGGCTCACCGCTGCATCGCGCACACCTTCTGCCTGCAGGATGGCGGCACGCTTGCTGCCCTCCGCATCGATGATCTGGGCGCGTTTATCACGCTCGGCACGCATCTGCTTCTCCATGGCCTCGCGGATATCGCGCGGAGGATTGATGTCCTGCAGTTCCACCCTGTTCACTTTCACACCCCACTTGTTGCTGGCCTCGTCCAGGAT
>CAZQFG010000073.1:0-11821 GCA_964592515.1 uncultured Chryseobacterium sp.
CATTTCGCCGGACGAACTCCGCAAGCGGCTTGCTGAGGGAAAAGTCTACACCCCGGAAAGGTCGTCGGAGATCTTGACAGTGAAGCTGTTACGTCCTTTCATGTCGGCACGAAGGTCAACGTTGGTGATCACCGGCGGCACGGTATCCAGCATCAGCGTGTAGGCCCCGAAGGCGCGGATGTTGACCGTAACCACACCATCGCTCACGGTACCGCCCACGGCGCTCACCTTGCCACCATCATCCAACCGCACGATGAGGGCCTTGACGCGCTTATCAGCAGACAGTTCAGGAAGGTCCATCCGCAGGGAACTGTTGCTTTGGATGGGGGTCAGTGGGTCGTGCAGCACGTGTACCGGCACCAAGGCCTTCGCCGGTGGCGGCCTGCGGACGTAGCGAACGTAGGTGTCGTCGTACAAGGCGTTCGGAGGCAGGGTAAGGCGCACGCCATCCTCTTGAAGTATGTTCTCGGTGTCGTATCGGAACAAGCTGCCTTCCAGTGTCTTTACGGGCCATTTCCGGGTCTCCTCCAAGCTGGCCCCGCGCAGGTTGAAACGCAGTTCAGAGCGGTTGCCGTTGGCGTCGGTGGCCACCAGCTTTATGCGGTGGTCGCGACCGGGAACCAAGACGATGCGCCCCTGGGCCGGCTCCTTGCCATAGATCCGCAGCTTGTTATTGGGCTGCTTGTAGCATCGGTGGTATTCCAGCTTCTGCCCTTTGTACACTTCGTAGTCCATGTGGGCATTGCAGTATCTGTTCACATCGAAGTCCACATGGTCCAGCAAGGTGCTGAACGTCAGTACACTATCCACGAACAGCTCGATCTTGCGCACGCCGAACTTGGCCCCGCTGTTGTCGTACCGGTCGATCACGTGTAGTGACAGCCCCACAGTGCCATAAGCCATGGGGACCAGGCCCGGCTTCAGGGCATACTTGCCTGCGTCGCCTTGGGTGGCGTAGCCTTTGGCGTTGGCCGGGTACGGGGCCACCAACGAACTATCCGTAAGGGGATGCAACCGCACGCCGATCATCTCAGGGGGTGTCCGGTCCGGAATGTCGTAGCCAAGTGCCTCGGGGTCAACGGCATGCTGGTCGCCGGGGCGCCTCAGTTCAAAGTGCAGGTGCGGACCGCCGCTTCCGCCCGTATTGCCGCTTAGGCCGATCACATCCCCTTGTTTCACAGGCAGTTCGCCCTTCGTTGGGTAGATGTCGATGCTAAAGTCCTTGCGTTCGTACTGGGCGTTGAGGCAGGCTTCCGCCGCAGCCCCTTTCAGTTGCTGGAGGTGCCCGTAGACCGAGGTGTGCCCGTCGGCATGTTCAATGTACACCGCCTTGCCATAGCCCCACGGACTGATCTTGATCCGCGAGATCCACCCATCGGCAACGGCCTTCACAGGGATGCCCTCGCGCCCCTCGGTGCGGATGTCCAAGCCCGAGTGGAAGTGGTCCGTCCGGGGCTCCATGAAGTTGCCCGAGAGTTGCATGGGGATTTCCATCGGGGGGATGTACTTGCGCGTTCCTGAGGGTGTTTGGGCGCCCGATTCAATAGATACTAATATGCTGATGAACAGGCCAATGAACAGCTTGGCTGAAAGTGGATCCGAGGGTGTGCGAAGGCGCATGTAGGTGTGGTTCCGGAGGGCAGTGCAAGCTATTGTGGCCTACAGGGCGGGGTGTTAACCAGCCTTGTAAAGCCATCAACAGCTTGGGGTTCAAACAAAAGCCATGCAGGAGCAGGGTGCCCGGTTATCTTTGGGGCCGGACCATTGAACGTCATTCCGTTCAGTAACCACATGCACACCCTCTCCGAACGTCTCCAGGCCATGCAGCAGAAGGTCGCCCTCTTGGTGGGCGAGCATAAGGCATTGCAGGCCCGCGCGAACGAGCTGGAGGTGGAGGCCCATGAGCATCACCGCACTTCGGAGGTGTTGAAGGCACGCGTGACGGAACTGGAACGGGAGAACGGGGTCCTCCGGAAGGCACGGTCCGCCGAAAGCGGGCCGGGCACCACGGGAACGAAGGAACGCATCGATGAACTGGTCCATGAGATCGACCGCTGCCTCGCTTTGCTTACGCCAGAGGCCGCACGATAGAACGCCATGGAAGAACGATCGATACGCATAGAACTGGCCGGCCGCGCCTACCCGCTGACGATACAAGCTGCGGAGGAGGAGAACGTACGCCGTGCCGTGGACGAGATCAACGAGAGCATAGCCCGCTTGAAGGCCCAGTACCCACTGACCGACAAGCAGGACCTATTGGCCATGGCCTCCCTGGAAGTGACCGTGCGCGCCTTGAACAGCGCCGCGCCCCAGCACAAGGCCAACGCCGAGGCGGCACTGTCCGCCATGGAACACATGCTCGCCGAGGTCCTGCCCTAAGGTTCCTTCGTTCTACCGGGTGTCGGCCCCAAGGGGGAACATGGTCCGCTAAAACACAGCGAGACACATGGATATGATCAGCATTTTGGTGGGACTGCTCGGCGGCCTTGTCGTCGGTGGTGCCATTGTGTTCGTTACGCTGAACAGCGTAATGAAAAAACGTGCTTCCGGCATCCTCAAGGAGGCCGAAGCAGAGGCCGAGGCCCTGAAGAAGGAGAAGATCCTGCAGGCCAAGGAGCGCTTCCTGCAAATGAAGGAGGAGCATGAGAAGGAGGTGCGTGAGAAGGACCGTGCCGTGCAGCAGGCCCAGGAAAAGGCGAAACAGCGCGAACAGCAGCTCAGCCGCCAGCAGCAGGACCTGGCCAACAAGGAGAAGAACGTGGACCGCCTGAAGGGTGAGCTCGAGCAGAAGCTGGAGGGCCTGGAGCGCCGCCGCGAGGAGACCGAGAAGATGCACGCCAAGCAGGTGAACCTGCTGGAGAACATCAGCGGCCTGAACGCCGAGGAGGCCCGCAAGCAACTGGTGGAGAGCCTGAAGGACGAGGCCCGCACCGCCGCCATGGCCCACATCAAGGACGCCCAGGAGGAGGCCAAGCTCACCGCCAACAAGGAGGCCAAGCGCATAGTGATCCAGACCATCCAGCGCGTGGCCACCGAGCATGCCATCGAGAACAGTGTCAGCGTGTTCCACATCGAGAACGACGATGTGAAGGGCCGCATCATCGGGCGCGAAGGCCGCAACATCCGCACCCTGGAGGAGGCCACCGGCGTGGAGATCATCGTGGACGATACACCGGGTGCCATCATCCTCAGCTGCTTCGATGCCGTTCGTCGCGAAGTGGCCCGCCTCTCCCTGCACCAACTGGTGAAGGACGGCCGCATCCACCCGGCCCGCATCGAGGAGATCGTGGCCAAGACCCGGAAGCACCTCGAGGAGGAGATCATGGAAGTGGGCAAGCGCACCTGCATCGATCTGGGCATCCACGGCCTGCACAACGAGCTCATCCGCATGGTGGGCCGCATGAAGTACCGCAGCTCCTACGGCCAGAACCTGTTGCAGCACAGCCGCGAAGTGGCCAACCTCAGCGCCATCATGGCCGCCGAACTGGGCCTCAACCCCAAAGTGGCCAAGCGCGCCGGTCTGCTGCACGATATCGGCAAGGTGCCCGACGAGGATCCCGAGCTGCCGCACGCCATCCTGGGCATGAAGCTGGCCGAGAAGTACGGCGAGAAGCCCGATGTGTGCAACGCCATCGGTGCCCACCACGACGAGATCGAGATGACCACCTTGCTGTCGCCGATCGTGCAGGCCTGCGATGCCATCAGCGGTGCCCGCCCGGGTGCCCGCCGCGAGGCCACCGAGGCCTACATCCAGCGTCTGAAGGACCTGGAAAGTCTGGCCATGAGCTTCAACGGGGTGACCAAGGCCTTCGCCATCCAGGCCGGACGCGAACTGCGCGTCATGGTGGAGAGTGAGCGCATCACCGACGCACAGAGCGACGAGATGAGCATGCAGATCGCCGACCGCATCATGAACGAAATGACCTATCCCGGACAGGTGAAGATCACCGTGATCCGCGAGAAACGGTCCGTGGCCGTGGCGAAATAAGGCCAGTGAACAAGGGTGAAAGTGGGGGCGGCAGCGATGTCGCCCCTTTTCTTTGTCGCATGCACGGCCGCATTCCCCCATCGTTGAAGGACGTTTTCCAATGGGAAGTGCGCAGCTGGTCGCGTGCACTGCCGGTGTGGGAGCGATCATTGCCCGCCCGTGGGAACGCCTTGGGCATTGGTGAGCGAGAGGGTGGCCTCAGTTTGTGGCTGGCTTCGCGTGGCTTCAACGTTACATGCACCGACCTGAACGCCTTCCCCCAGGAAACGAAGGCCTTGCATGAGCGCTACGGTGTGAACGAACGCGTGACCTATGCACAGGCCGATGCGACCGCACTGCCTTTCCCAGATGGATCGTTCGATGTGGTGGTGTTCAAGAGCGTGATCGGGGCGCTGGGCAGCAAGGAGAAGCAATCCCAGGCCATCCGCGAGATGCACCGCGTACTGCGACCCGGCGGTGTGCTGCTCTTCGCAGAGAACCTGCACGGCAGTCCGTTGCACACCTGGCTGCGCAAGCGGTTCGTGGCCTGGGACCACTACTGGCGTTACCTCGATCCGGTGAAGGACCGCGACCTGTTCGCACCCTTCGCCCGGTTGGACGACCATACCACCGGCGTGTTGGCGAACCTTGGCCGCAGCGAAGGCCAGCGCGACCTGCTGGCCCGTGTGGATGCGCTGATCCGACCGCTGGTGCCCGCCACCCAACGCACCATCTGGTATGGTGTGGCGGTGAAAGGGTGATCGTGGAAAAGCCACGCGCGACGAGCTAGGCAGCATCCGGTGTCGGTCTACCTTCGCAACCCGAGGCGCGATGCTGCGTCCTTTGCTCGATGTCAGACCGCGCATCCCTTCCTGTTCTGGTCACTGGTGGCTCCGGTTTCATTGGCAGCCATGTGTGCGACGCATTGCTGCAGCGTGGCATGGCCGTGCGGTGCATGGACAACTTCGCGACCAGCAAGCGCTCCAACGTCGCCCATCTGGAAGGTCGGTCCGGTTTTGCCTTGGTGGAAGGGGACATACGCGATGCCGGGGCTTGTCGCAACGCCATGGCCGGCGTGCGTGCAGTGGTGCATCTGGCCGCATTGGGTTCCGTGCCGCGGTCCATTGCCGATCCGCTCTCCTCGCATGCCACCAACCTCACCGGCTTCCTGAACGTGCTGGATGCCGCACGCCTCGAAGGTGTGGACCGCTTCGTGTACGCTTCCAGCTCCAGCGTTTACGGCAACTCCAAGGAATTGCCCAAGCGCGAGCCCAACACCGGCGATCCGCTTTCGCCCTATGCCGTTACCAAGGTGGGCAACGAGCTTTATGCCCAGCTCTACACGCGCCTGCACGGGCTCAACACCATCGGCCTGCGCTTCTTCAATGTGTTCGGCGAACGGCAGGACCCCGAAGGCCCCTATGCAGCGGCCATCCCGAAATTCATCAAGGCCTTCCTGAAGCACGAGGCGCCGCAGGTGCATGGCGATGGACAGCAAAGCCGCGACTTCACCTACGTGGGCAATGCCGTGATGGCCGTGCTCGCCGCCTTGGACAGCACCGATGACAGGGCCGTTGGGCAGGTGTTCAATGTGGCCTACGGCGATCGCACCACCCTGCTGGAACTGATCGATGCCTTGCGGAACGCCTTGGCCACCACCGATCCGGCCATTGGGCGCGTTGGCGTTCAGCACGTGGCCGAGCGGGCCGGCGATATCCGCGATTCGCTCGCCGATATCAGCAAAGCGCGCGATCTGTTGGGCTATGCTCCGCAGTTCGACCTGAAGGCCGGCCTTGAACGGGCCGTGCCTTGGTATGTGCAGCATTGGGGCTGAGGCAGCCCAGTTGGTCCACGCGCAGGAAGACCTTCCAGTAGCGCTCCTGGTCCATGTCCTCCCAATGGATCTGGTAGTACCGCGCCTGGTAGGTCTGCACCTGGCAGAGCACCGTCAACAGAACGGTCAGGGTGATGACCGATCGCCGCACGACCGCTGTGCTCCGTGCGAGCAACAGCCCGAACAGCAACGCGAACGGTCCGAGGAACTCCACGAGCACACGGCTGCCGAAGCTGCCGCCGTACCACCAGTTCCACCACGACGAGAGCACGTAGACGAGCAGGACGAAGAACCCGCCCCAGGCCAGTGCCGCCTGCCGGTCGCTGCGGAACAGGGGGACAATCCCGAACATGCTCAGGAGCAGCAACGGGGTGTACACGAAGGCGCCCTTCTTGTAGCTGAACAGGAAGTCGAACAGGGCGGGCGATGTCCATTGGAAGCCTTCCTCGCCGTAGGCATACACCAGCCAACTGCCGGTGGCCCATTTGTAATAGCCCAATTGAAGGAGCGGAATGGACAGCGCGATGAGCGCGGCAACAGCCAGCGCAGAAAGGCGTTGGCTACGCAGCAGGTCCGCCAGCGCACGGCCCTTGTTCCCCTCAGGCATCAGCACGGCCAAGGCGAGCACCACCATGCCGTTCACCGGCCGCACAAGCACGATAAGCCCGAGCAATACGACCAGCACCACCAGGTCGCGTGTGCCACCACCAAGCCAAAGCTGGCGGCCTTTCCAAAGGAAGAGGCTGATGAGCCCGAAGCTGTAGGCATGGCTCATGCCCGGGGCCACCACGGTGTAGTAGAACAGGTTGGTGCCGAAGGTGAACGCCAGCAGGGTGAAGGCGATGTGCAGGTCGCGCACCCCGTAGCTGGCCAGGAGCTTCAGCAATGCCCAGCAACCCAGCAGCACCCATGCAATGGCCGCCAGATTGATGGCCACCACATAGGGTTTGGAGTACCCATCGCGCACACCGCCGGTCAGGGATGTGATGGCGTGGGCCACCAGGAAGAACGGCGCTTGCACCAGGGCCGTGCCCATGAAGTACTTCGGTATGGTGCGGCCGTTGTGCGCGGCGCGATAGTCGTAGAAGAGGTCGCGGTTGTAGTAGGTGTCCCGTTCGATCCGGTCGAAGAAGCCGATGTTGGGGTCGTGGTAGATGAAGATGGCCGGGAGGTAGGCGTAGTAGCCCTTCGCGTCGGCCTGCATCACCGTGCGCCAGTGTTCCTTGCCCCAATTGATGTTGGAGCTGCTGATGAGCAGCAGGACGCCGATGAGGCCCAATGCCGCTCTGCTCCAGGTGTACCTCATGGCCGCAGGTCCCAGCTCTTGATCGTGCGGTCGTCCGAGGCGGTGAGCAGTGCCGCTGTGGTCCATAGGACGGCGTTCACGCTGTGGGTATGCCCGTGCACGGTGCGGTCCAGGCGCTGCACGGGTTCAAGTGAAAGGGCGTCCCACAGCTTCACGGTCTTGTCGCGGCTGACCGTGCAGAAGTGTTTGCCATCGGGGCTGAACGCCACGCGGTAAATGGACCCCTTGTGCGCTGGCAGACTTAGCAATTGCCTGAACTGTTCGGTTGCCAGCCAGGTGCGCAGGTGGCCATCCTTGCCGCCGCTGATCAGCACGGGTTTGTGCGGATGGAAGGCGACGCATGTGGCACCCCCTACCTGTTCCAGCAGGGCCGGATGGGCGTTGATCGTTGCCGTTTCGTTGAAGTAGGTGGTGTCCAGGACCCGCACCAGTCCATCGCCACAGGCCACGGCCAACAGTTCGCCCGTGGCATCCATGGCCAGGTCGCGCAATTTCTCTTCGCACAGGGGGAAATGGCGGAGCAGTTCCAGCGCCGCGCCGTTCTCCGGGCCCGTGCGCCAGATGCTCAGCGTGCCATCGCCACCGGCACAGGCAACGCGGTCGCCACCGAGCTCCACCATACGGAAGATCCCCTTGCGGTGCACGGTGAACCGGTGGAGCTCGCGCCCGTGTTCGGCATCGATCACGAAGAGGTCACCGCCTTCGGTGCCGATGAGCAGCAGAGGTCCGGTACGCAGCAGGCTGAACACGGCCTGGCCCACGTTCACCACCACCTGCCCGGCCTCCGGGGCCTGGTGATCCCAGCGTACCACCAGCCCATCACCGGAACCCGACAGGAAGCCATCGTGGTGCAGATCGGGCGACAGTGCATACACAGGCCCACGATGCCCACTGTACGTGGCCCGCAGCAATTGGCCCGTTGACCGTTCCATGTGCCGTTCCGTTCAGTCCGTTCCGAGCTCCTTTTCCAAGCGACGCATCAGCTCCAAACGTTTTTCACGCGTATGCTCGCTCAGGCGATAGGTGTGGCGTTCGCTCCTGGGTTGCGTAGTAGGCTTCAACTCGCCCTGTAAAAAGCGGTCGATCACCCACGGGTAGTGCTCGATCACCATCAGGTTGTTGAGCGCCCGCAGCATGAAGGGGTCCGTTGGCCAGCCTGTTTCCGTGGGTTTCTGGAAGAGGATCTGGCCCGTATCCACCCCCGTATCCACCAGGTGGATCGTTATCCCCGCGCTCGTCGGGTCGTTGTTCAGGCACTGCCAGAACTCCGATCGCGTACCCCGGTAGGCGGGTAGCAACGAGGTATGTGCATTGAGGGTGCCCTTGGCCGGTACGGTGAGCAGCGGGGCCTTCAGGATCTTGGTGCCAAATACCACGAGCAGATCGGGACGGGCTTCGCGGATGCGCTCGATGGTCTCGGGGGCGTTCAGGTCCGTGGCCTCAGCACGCTCCACCCCGGGCCATTCGGCACGCAATCCTTGGGCGGATATGCGTTCCATGAAGTAGCGGTCGGCCTTGGCCGCCAACCGTTCCTCGTAGGCCAGCAGTCGCCGCATTTCAGGCGTCAGCCGTACGCGGTGCACAAGCCGGTCCACCACACGGTCACCGACCACGGACCGCACCCGGTTCGACCATTTGCTGTATGGCCTGGCCCCGGTATCCACCTGCTGCACGATCAGGGCAAGGCCCGTGGTGTTCGCCAGCCGATCGGCAAGCACCCGGGAAACGGGCAGGTCGCTGGTCAGTAGTACGATCCGCGGGCTCATGCTTCAGGGAATTGAAGGGTGAACGCGCGTTCCCCATGCCTTTGGACGGCATGTGGCACAGGGCCATGGGTGCAGTGTACCACCATGTCCGGTGGTACCGCTCCCTTGATCGTGAAGGAATGGCCCGCCAGGTCACGTGGCCCCACTTCGTTGAAGGCCAGCCCATCCGCTTGGAAGGTGATCGCAGGGCCACTGATCGCCATGTGATCCCGGAGAACGAGGTAATCGAGCAGGCGCCCGAGGGAGGACAGCATGAGCTTCCCCTCGCGGTGCAGGCTAGCCACATGTTCAAGGGACCTTCGTGTCGCCACAGGGATATGTGCCGGATCGTTCTCGTGCCCGGCCTTGCGCTTGCCCAGGTGCGTGTACGCGATGCACACGCCGCCCTGTGCCACCAAGCGGTCCATCTGTTCGGGGGCCAGCAGCACGCCCAAGCCCTGTATGTCGGCCAGCTCCCAACGTCCGTAGCGCGGGAACACATAGCCGTGGCTGCCATCCAGGAAACGGTGTACGCGGTAGGCCTGGTTGCCTTGTAACTGGTCCCTAAAGGCCTTGCCCAACCCGAAGGTGTCGCCCACCTTGTGCTTCATCCAATCCAATGTACCGCGCCTGCCGGACCCCGTGCGCTCCATGTGGTATTGGCGCAAGGAGAGCGAACGGTCCTGGCCCAGCACCGAGGTGATCGTGCCGTCCCAGAAGTACCGTACGCCGGCCTTACGGATCAGGTCCAAGGTGTAGTACTGGTTGGCATAGGTATAGCCCGATGCATCCTTGAACTCGGGAATGCCACCGAATTTGTGGTTGTGCAGCAGGTTGCCAATGAACATGCTGTGGTCCACCCACACGCGCGGGCTGAAACGCAGTTGCTCCATGATCTTGAGGTGCGCCTCCGCATCGCTGCGATCGAAACCACGGGTGCCGGCGAACATGAGATCGCCCCACGTGTGCATCGTGTCATGCAGGTGGCTGCCCAGTATCTCCGGGTGGCCGTGCAGGTCCACCTGGTCGGGCAATTGCACGTTGTAGGAGCGGATGAAGACCGAATCGGAGAAGGGGAGCCCCAGTTCCTTCCAGATCACCCGGTCCAGTTCCTCCCAGTCAGGGAAACGGGTGTTGTCCGGGTCGCTGCTCACCGAGAGCCACGCGGACCAGGGGTGTGGCAGGGCCTGCACGCGTCCGTCGCGCACACGCTGCTTCACTGGAGTGTTCCCTGCCATCGTCTATCCTCCGCCACGGGCCCTCGTCGCACCGTCGGACGGGCAAGATAACATTGGCCCGTAATGCGTACGATCGGAATGATCAGGCGTGGCGCTATTCCACGGGCCAACGCCGCCGGTCACTCCAATTGAAGGTCCATTCGGGCGTGTACAGGCGGTCGTCGACGCCCACTACGAACCAGGGCCCATGGGCGGCATGGCGCAGGTCCTTCAGCACGTGGATCTGCTGGGCGGGCATGTAGCTTTGGGCCAGCAGCATGGCCCGGGTGCCATCGGGCCGTTCCGCCACGTCCACCACCAGCACCGCGTGGCCCGGAGCACCGCCCTGTATGTACACGTCGCCCGGCCTCACCGCATCGGTGGCGGGCACCAGTTCGCGGGCCAGCGATAGCGTGCCTGCATAGGTGAACACCATGTCCAGGTAGCGGAGCAACTGGTCGTGCGATCGGTCCGGCGCAGCACCGGCATACCAACTGCAGGTGTTGCCGTTCACGCGGATGCGTTCGCCCTTGGCCCAGCGGTCCCAGCGCGCCTCGAACCCGTTGGTGAACCGGAAGGTGATGGCTTGGTCCTTTCCAATGGCATGGAGGAGCTCGGCCCGCAGCCGCATCACTGCATCGGCGCATTGTTGCAGGTCCTTGTTACCAACGCTCACATCGATCACGGCCGCGTGTACGTCCTGCCTGCTCTTGGCGCCGCCGTTGTAGAGCTCTACCCCGGTGCCAACGGGCAGCAGGGGAAGGTTGCGCAGGTAGGCTCCGAACGAGGCAGGGGCCACGGGCACACGCACAAAACCGCCGGGCGCGGCGAAGCGGTCCACGATCCGGTCCTTCGCAGGGGTTGTGGCAAGGTTCAGCAGCAGTGGCAGTACGAGGGCGAGGGTGCGCATGCCCTGGAGAATGCCCGCTCGGGCCGCAGGTAACGGATCAGGCTTGGGCCGAGGCCTTTTCCGGCGCAAAGCCGAACAGTCGGTTGTCCTTGATCATGTTGTCCACGTAAGGAGGCACCAGGTCCTCCCAGCCCGCTTTGCCACCGCGGATCATGTCCAGCACCTGTTTGCTGAAGATGTGCAGCACATTGGGGTCGAAGTTGGTGATGTCCACCAAACGCTTGTTGAACAGTAGGTAATCGTACAAGGGCTTCAACCGCGGATGCACGGGCATGTTCACCGTGGTCATGATCTGGTCGCTGGCACTGGCCCGGCTCGGGTACACGTAGATCTTCAGGTCGCGGTGGAAGAGGATGCCGAAGGCCTCCAGCACGCCTCCGTTCAGCTCGCGGTAGTAGCGCTCATCGAACACCTCCACCAGGTTGTTCACGCCCATGATCAGGCCCATGCGCGCCTTGGTGTACCGGCTGAAGTACTCCACCAGCTTGTAGTATTCCTGGTAGTTGCTGATCAGCACGGTCTGGCCCAGGGAGCAGAGGATATCGGCCCTATCGATGAAGTCCTTCTCGTCCACATCGCCAGTGTCGCTCTTCAGGTTGTTCAACGTGATCTCGAAGAGCACCTGCAGGTTCTGTCGGTCCACACGCTGTTCCTTGATGAACATGTTGTAGCCGTTCATGATCATGTCGATGTTCACCTTGGTCACCGGGCGGAAGCTGCCGCGGATGGCGAGGATGTTCTTCTTGTAGAGCATCTCGCTGGCCTGCAGGTTCTGGCCATCGGGACCGAAGAGCACGGCGTCGGTATAGCCGAGCTTCACCAGTTGCAGGCTCAGCAGTCGG
>CAZQFG010000074.1:0-10415 GCA_964592515.1 uncultured Chryseobacterium sp.
TCAATGGAACGGTGTTCCGTGAGCCCATCGTGATCAGCAACATTCCGCGCCTGGTGCCGGGCTGGACACAACCGATCATCATCGGCCGCCATGCCTTCGGCGACCAGTACCGCGCCAGCGATGCCGTGATCAAGGGCAAGGGAAAGCTCACCATGACCTTCACACCCGACGACGGCGGCGAGGTGCAGACCTGGAACGTGTACGACTTCGAGGGCAATGGTGTGGCCATGAGCATGTACAACACCGACGAGAGCATCGAAGGCTTCGCGCGCAGCTGCTTCAACCTGGCGTTGGCGAAAAAGTGGCCGCTCTACCTCAGCACCAAGAACACCATCCTGAAGAAATACGACGGTCGCTTCAAGGACATCTTCGAGGAGGTCTACCAGAAGGACTTCAAGGCCGCTTTCCAAGAGGCAGGCATCGTTTACGAGCACCGCCTGATCGACGACATGGTGGCCAGCGCCATGAAGTGGAGCGGCGGCTACGTATGGGCCTGCAAGAACTACGATGGCGACGTGCAGAGCGACACGGTGGCACAAGGCTTCGGTTCGCTGGGACTGATGACCAGTGTGCTGATCACGCCCGACGGCAAGACCATGGAAGCCGAGGCCGCGCACGGCACGGTGACCCGCCACTACCGCATGCACCAGCAGGGCAAGCCCACGAGCACCAACCCCATTGCCAGCATCTTCGCCTGGACACGCGGTCTGGCCTTCCGCGGCAAGCTCGATGGCAACCAGCAACTGATCGACTTCTGCACCAAGTTGGAGCAGGTGTGCATCCGCACTGTAGAGGCAGGCAAGATGACCAAGGACCTGGCCGTGTGCATCCACGGCGACAAGGTGGGCGCAGAACATTACCTCAGCACCGAAGCCTTTATGGCCGCGCTGCGCGAGGAACTGGAGCGCACCATGTGAAATTGAACCACACTCTCACTCGAACGGGCCCTGCGGGGTCCGTTCCCTTTTAATGCACCTTCGTGCGGATGTTCGGACGAAACCCGTATCCCGATCGCTTTCGTGCCACTGTGTTCGTGGTCGCCGTGCTGGCGCACCTGATCACGGCATGGAACAGCACGGGCTACCACAGTGCCGACGAGCATCACCAGATCATCGAGTTCGCCCAATACCAGCTGGACGAACTACCGCGTGGGCACCTCGCCTGGGAGTTCCCCACGCGCATCCGATCATCAATACAACCCTGGACCGCTGTTGTCGTGCTCAAGGGAGCGCGGGCGTTGGGGCTGAACGACCCGGCACACCTGATGTTCCTGCTACGACTGCTCAGTGCAGCGCTCGCCCTCTGGGCGGTGCATCGGTTCGTGCATACTGTAAAGGAACAGGTCCCGGCTTCGCTCCAACGCACGTTCGTCTTGCTATCCTACTTCCTCTGGTTCCTGCCCTTCCTGCATGTGCGTTTCAGTTCAGAGGGTTGGTCCGCCAGCTTTCTGGTGCTCGGCCTATCGGAACTACTACGTCTGGACCGCAGTAAAAGCGCACCGTACCTCATGGGCCTTTGGGGCACCTTGGCCATGCTGGTGCGGCCATCGAGCGCCGTGGTGATCGCTGGCGCGCTTGGGTGGTTGCTGTTCGTTCACCGCCCTGATCCGGGGCAATGGCTCCGTATGGCGGCGACCGCATTGCTCGTTGCCATCGCTGGGGCTGCGCTCGACACGCTCTTCTATGCCACACCCACGTTCAGTACGTGGAACTACTGGATGATGGCCATCACCGGTCCACCGCGCGAGGCCTTCGACACCTTGCCGTGGTACTACTATCCCCCGTGGATCATGAAGTACGCCATACCACCTGTGGGCCTATTGCTACTGGCGGCCTATGCCGTGGTGCTTATCCGCAGACCTCGGCATCTGCTCGTCTGGTGCATCACACCATTGCTGTTCGTGCTGACCATCATTCCCCACAAGGAACTGCGTTTCCTCTATCCCATTGCCGATCTGGCGCCTTGGTTGATGGTGTTGGGATACGCAGAGTGGATCGGCTGGAAATGGTCATCACGCAACACAGCGATACTCATGAACACGCTCCTGTTGCTCGCTTTGGTGGCGAACATCATGGGCCTACTGGTGGTGACCACACGACCCGCGGGCAACGGACGCACGGCATTCCTTCCCGCAATCAAAGAACGGGGCAACGTCACCTACCTGATCGATCCCTCCATTGCTTGGCGGGTCGAAGTGCCACCATTCTACCGCACCAAGCGCGAGGGCGACACCGTGATCGCCCCCTCGCAGATACAGGGGCCATTTCGCACCGCGTTGGTCATTGCCCAAGAGACAGACCTCGAGGCCGTGACCGCGCGCACAGGGCAAACGTTCATTCCCTTGACCCGTACCGCACCTGTCTGGGAAGAAACCCTCCTGCGTTGGTACACCTGGAACGAGGGCTGGCCACCGTGGACCTTGTACGCCGTGCAGGAGGAGTGATCGCCTACGCCTGAAGCTATCGACCTTTGCGCGCCCGATGCACCCGTGTGTGCATTACGCGGCGATCCATGACCCGGTCCTCCAGCAGCCCTATCACCCGTCGCGACCTTGACCGGCTGGCCGTTCCAGCGATCATCAGCGGTATTGCGGAACCGGTGATCTCATTGGTGGACACGGCCTTTGTGGGGCGTTTGGGCACGGCGGACCTGGCCGCTGTGGGCATTGCGAGCAGCTTCTTCCTACTTGTGGTGTGGGTGCTTGCACAAACGCGCAGCGCCGTGCTCGCCGTGGTGGCCCGCTACTATGGCGAGCAACGTATCGACGAGATCAAGGGACTAGTGCCGATCGCCATCTGGATGAACTTCCTGCTGGGCTTCGGGTTCTTCGCGCTCACGAACCAGTTCGCCGAAGGGATCTTCAGGCTGTACAATGCAGAGGGCGAAGTGCTTGAAAAGGCCGTTGCCTACTACCACATCCGCAGCTATGGCCACCCGATCGTGCTGGCCACCTTCGCCATCACGGGGGCGTTCAGGGGCATTCAGAACCTGAGCTGGAGCATGTGGATCAGCCTGGCCGGGGCTGCGGTGAACGGCTTGCTGAACCCCTTGCTGATCTTCGGCTGGGGGCCGGTCACCGCCATGGGCATCGAGGGCAGTGCATGGGCCAGTTTCATCGCTCAAATAGTGATGTTCGGTATTGCTGTACTGCTGCTTCAGACCCGCACGCCCTTCAGCCTTGTGCCACTGAGCTGGCGGCACCCGGAACTATGGGGACTGTGGCTGCTCAGCAGCAACCTGTTCGCCCGCACCATTGCGCTGAACATCTGCTACTACCTGGGCAATCGGTACGCCACAGGATATGGCGAGGCCTTCATCGGTGCGCACAGCATCGCCATGCAGGTCTGGTTGTTCAGTGCGTTCTTCATTGATGGATATGCGGCCGCAGGAAGTGTGCTGGTGGGACGATTGAACGGCGAGCGCAACTGGAGCGACCTTTACCGGGTGAGCTGGCAGGTGGTACGCATGAGCGTGACCATCGGGTCCGTGCTCGCTGTGATCTACCTCGCGGGGTACAATGCGCTCGGGTCCATCTTCACAAAGGACCAGGCCGTGCTCGACCTACTGGCCGGTGTGTTCTGGATGGTGGTGATCACCCAGCCGATCAACGCGGTGGCCTTTGCGTTCGATGGGATCTACAAGGGATTGGGCAATGGCAAGATCCTGCGGAACGTGCTGCTCATTTCCACGTTCACTGCGTTCGTCCCCGTGATCATGCTGGGCGACCACCTCGGCTGGCAGTTGCACGCCATCTGGGCCGCGTTCCTACTGTGGATGGCTGTGCGTGGCGGCTTGCTGGCCATGTCGTTCGAGAAGCACTTCGGGGCGAAGGCCGTTCACTGATCGGCTCCCATTACCTTCGTATTCATGCGCCCCCATTTACTTCTGCTGGTCTGCATCATGCTCGGATCGGGCATCTGCAAGGCACAGGATTACGCGATCACCACGCCACCGCCCAAAGCGCCGTCCACGAAGAAAGACCCACGCCCCATGAAGGACCGGCTGTGGTTCGGGGGGGGGGTCAGCCTGATGTTCGGCACCGTGACCAACCTGGGTGTCGCACCCATGGTGGGCTACAAGATCGATCAGAAGGGCAAGTGGTCCGCAGGGCTCGGTTTGAACTATTTCTATTTCAAGGATGCCCGTTACGTGGTGCCCTACGAAAGCTCGAACTACGGCTGGTCCTTGTTCCAACGCTATCGGGTCATTCCGCAGGCCTTTCTGCACGCCTCCTTCAATTCGCAGAACTACGAGATCTACAATCCGTTCGGCGACAGGTTCCAACGCGAATGGGTGCCCTTCCTGATGGTTGGCGGTGGTTACGCCCAGCAATTGGGGGGCAACAGCTACATGTTGTTCCAGATCGCATGGGACGTTATTCAGGACGTTCGCAGCCCTTACGGAGCCCAGCCGTTCTTCTCGGTGGGCGCCGGGGTGGGGTTCTGAATCGTGCCAAAACAAAAGGGGACCCCGTCATTGCGGGGTCCCCTTTTTGTTTTCCAGTGGAGCCGGAGGGGATCGAACCCTCGTCCAAACGACCGAGAAATGGGCTTTCTACATGCTTAGCCGCTTCATTGGTTTTCGATCCCGACCTGGGGAAGGGCACCCCAGCCTGGACTTAGGTCCTGTTTCTTACCTGCGCTCCGGACCACCGCGCAGGCCAGTCTTCCATGATGACACCCCTGATCCGGGAAGGAGGTTGACGGGCCTCCCCGAGGGGTACTCGTCCGCGCTACTGTTATTCGCGAGGATTAAGCCGAACAGCCTGAGGCTATTAAGCTGCGAGAGCGTAGTCTACTTCGCCAGTTACGGCTTTGTGGCACTGGGATACGGGCCGCACCACACGCCCGACATGCTTACACACCTCACGAAGCCGCTGTCAAATCCAGATCGGCCCCAATAGGTTTTTCAAAGAACCTGCCCACGAAGGTACGGGCACAAAGCCCTGAGCGATCTCCGTGCCAAGGCCCCAAGTTCAATGTCCTAAGTTTGCGGCCGTTCAAAATGGCAGTCCCCTACAGCAAGATCGGCGTCATCCGCGAAGGCAAACAACCTGCGGACCGCCGCGTTCCTCTTACCCCTGCACAGTGCCGCCGGGTATTGGAGCGATACCCTCTCCTCGACCTCGTGGTGCAGCGCAGTCCGGTCCGCGCATTCACCGATGCTGAATACGAAGCGGCCGGGATCACCTTGGTGGACGACCTCAACGACCGCGAGTTGATCTTGGGCGTGAAGGAAGTGCCGTTGGACATGCTGCTCACGGGCAAGAGCTACCTCTTCTTCAGCCATACGATCAAGAAACAGGCCCACAACCAGAAACTGTTGCATGCAGTACTGGACAAAGGCATCACGCTGATCGACCACGAGCTTCTGACCAACCCGCACGGCGAGCGCGTACTGGCATTCGGTTACTGGGCAGGCGTTGTAGGTGCATACAATGGGTTCCGCGCGTGGCAGCTGCTGCACGGTGGCCCGTCCCTTCTGCCCGCCCACGAATGCCACGACCTGGAGGAACTGGAGCGTCACCTGCATGCCTATCCCCTTCCCAAGGACCTGCGGATCGTAATGACGGGCGGTGGACGCGTGGGCAAAGGTGCCATGGGCGTGCTGGAGCGTGCCGGTGTGGAACGTGTTACACCCGAAGAGTTCCTCTCGGGGACCTTCGCTGGCCCCATCTATACGGTACTCGGTTCAGCAGACCTTTATGAGCGAACGGACGGCAAGCCCTTCAACAAGGAAGCCTTCCACCACGATCCAGCGGGGCACCGGTCCAAGCTGTTGCGCTATGCCCAGCGGGCGCAGATCTACATGGCCTGCCATTTCTGGGATGCGCGCGGACCCAAGATCCTTTCGGCAGAAGACCTTCGCAATGAGGATCTCGCCCTGCAAGTGGTGGCCGACATTTCCTGCGATGTGGACGGACCGATCGACTGCATGCTGAAAGCGAGCACCATAGCCGATCCGTTCTTCGGGTATGAGCGCAGCACGGGTCAGGAAGTGCCGGCCGGAACCCCCGGAAGCATCACCGTAATGTCCGTGGATAACCTGCCTTGCGAACTGCCCCGCGATGCTTCGGATGCCTTCGGCAATGACCTGATCGAGCGTGTACTTCCACACCTGGTGGGCAGCGATGCAGAAGGCATGATCGACCGTGCGACCATTGCGCGCGGTGGCCATCTGACCGATCACTTCAGCTACCTCGCGGACTACGCGGCAGGTCATTAAGGCCTCAGCCCCGCATCACGGCGAGTTCCATCACGAAATAAGCGGCGCCCTCGTTCAGGGGTAAGGTGCGGACCACCATAGGGCGATGGCTCTTGCGCGCCATGGTCAACAGGCCAAGGCCAGCGCCTCCGCGCTCGGTGCGTGCATTGTTCCCCAACATCAGCATGAAGTGCTGCTTCAGGTCGGCCTCTTCCATGGAATTGAGGACCTCCACCCGGTGGCTCAGCAGTGCCGCCGTTGCCATGGGCAGGGCGTTCCCGAAGGCCAACCGGTAGCCATCGCCAGCATCAACCAATAAGGCAAAGGCCGTTTCGCCGAACTGTTCACCGGCATGCACATGCACGTTCTCCAGACCCTCCACCAGTACATTAAAAAGCCGTTTGCGCACAGAGACCGCATCGCCAGCTGCCAGACTGGCCGATTCCGCTTCGGCAAGCAAGCGCTCCACCACGGAATGATCCACACGACCGCAATGAGCGAACACCTGACGGTGCCCCTCACCCATCAGCAAATGACCGACGGCCTGGCCTGACCAGTGCTCCGATATGTCGGGTCCGCGATGCATTCAGTTCTATGCGTTCTGCTTCGATGGAAAGCCGAGCCAATGCGACGGAACAGCTATCCGACCCGATGATACGAACAAATAGGCCGACGGGTTACCCTGTGGCATCGACGGCCTTCAAACACGGATACAGTTAACAGGGCGGTGGTTGAAGAATGCCCCACCCGAGGCGCAGCAGGGTCCTGCCCTACTTCGACCTTTGACCTAAAGGCCCACTATAGGGAGGTCTTGGTCCATAGTAAGCTCACCCCCAAGTAGTTACACCACAAGACAATGTCCCTACCCAAGTTCGTACTGCTCGCCCTGTTGCTGTGGACCGCGATCGACATGCGGGCACAGCAGCAAGAGATCATCGTGCGGCTTGAACCCGACTGCGAAGGCGTAAGGGGTTTCTTCACCCGCCCGCAAGGGGCTGTGAGCACGGTTTGGACCTTCAGTGATGGGTTCACTACCACCAATACGGACCCGGTGCATCGATTCCCTTTCGGCACCACCATTGGCGCAACAGTAGTGGCCACCGACATCAACGGTGAACAACAGACGTACAGCAGTGTGTACCCTGCCGTGGAACAGCCCGACCTCACCGAGCTGGAAATGCCTACGGTATTCACCCCCAACGGCGACGGTGTGAACGAGACCTTCGGCCCTGCCAACCTGACCGATATAGGGCCATGTGCTGAGCTCACCGTTTGGAACCGGTATGGCCAGAAGGTGTTCACCACAGAAGGGAACGACATCACCTGGGACGGCCGATCGTTCGCCGGTGAACCAGTAGTGGTCGGCGTTTACTTTTATGTCTTCAAGGTAGGTGGTCTCGAATGGACGGGCCACTTGACCTTGATGCGCTGAACCATGTCCAGATCATTACTGACTGCTGCCCTGGTCGCAGCCTACCTCTTCATGCTTTCCTGTCTGCCGGGCAACTGCATTTCCGGCGAAGGCGATGCCATAAAGCGGACACTGGAGCTGCCCGCTGTTCATTCCATCACCGTGCAGGGTTCCCTGGATGTTGAACTATCCCAAGGCCATGAACAAGCCGTGGAAGTGGAAGGCCAGGCGAACCTATTGGACATGCTCGAGACCGATGTCAAGGACGGACACTGGACCATTCGCACCAAGGAATGTTACCGCACCGACAAGCCCTTTGTGGTCCGCTTGATCGTTCCCGCGATCGACCATGTCACGGTGCAAGGATCGGGAGATGTGAAGGGAAAGGGCACGTTCACCGCAACTGCGATCGAACTGGAGGTACAAGGCAGTGGCGACATTGTACTGAACATCCAAGAAGGCACCGTGAAGGCCGACGTACAAGGATCCGGCACGGTGGAACTGGCCGGCACCTGTGAAGACCTGCAAGCCACCGTGCAGGGATCCGGTGATGTGAAGGCCTCTGGACTCGCCGCCTCCAAAGTGACCGCAGAAGTGATGGGCAGCGGTGATGTTGAAGTGCGAACGGATGGGGACCTCAACGGACAGGTCATGGGCAGCGGCGACATTCGCTACTGGGGAACACCCACCAGCGTGAACGTGAAGGTGACCGGCTCCGGCACCGCGGCCCCAGGCAAGACCAACTGACCATGAAGCACACCGCACTGTTCTGGGTTTTGCTGCTCGCGGCAGGATGCGCTGCACCGGACGCACCAACACCTGAGATCCGAGCCGATCGGGATATGGCAAAACCCTACCCCTTTCCAGCGATCGACGATAACATCGTGCATGACACCCTTTTGATCCAGACCACACTGGACCTTGGCGACAGCACCTACCTGATGGTCGCCTCCAATGTGACCGAGACCTTCGAAGGCCTTCGCCTGTATCGTTACCGCTTCACAGTGGACAGCCTCGTAGAGATGATGGCCATTTCACCGCCGGCCTACGACAGCTGGACCATGCTGCCCACCTGCTTCCCGATCGACACGCTCTACCCCTCGGATGGCCTGTGGGTATTGGCCAACTTCGGGGAGAGGGAAAGTTGGGGACAAAAGGTATTGCTGCTCGACTGGGAATTCATGGACGCCGGGTTCATGCATGTGGCCTTACCCGAACGCGTGATGGAGGATGACACCCTTCGCCTGAAACGCCGGAACGTGGCCCCGCACATGCGGTACTCCATGCACGCGGACACGGCGGTATGGCGTTTTGCCTGCGACAGTGTGTACGTGTACGACGATGGTGCCGGTGCCAACGACCTCATCATCTCCTCCACACGCATCCGATACACGTATCATAGGGATCAAGGACTAACGCTCTGGATGGATGGCCACGCACGACCGGTGCGGACGCCGGCTTGATCGGCCTACTTTCACGGAACTGATCGATCTGCGACCTACCATGCTTCCAACACGCGTTCTTCCGCTGCTCCTTTTGCTCGCGTTGACCCATGGCGAACTGCTGGCCCAGACCAAACGCGAAAAGCGCGTAGGCCCGAAGGAATACAGTGCGGGAGGACCGTGCGATACCACCGCATGGAAGCTGGTCTTCCAGGACGAGTTCAGCGGTACCACATTGGACCGAAGCAAATGGGTGACCTACTTCACCTACAGCGCTGATGGCAGCGACCAATGCCCTGGATGCCGGGTGATGGGCACCAGCAACACCATTTTCCGCGATGACCTGGTGCAACTGCGCGATGGCATGCTGCATTTGGGCGTGCGGACCGGGGCCGAGGAATGGTATGGCCAACGCAAGGACCACGCAGGCAGCATGGTGCATTCCATCGGCGATGCACACTTCAACCATGGGCGCTTCGAGGTGCGCTGCCGCATACCCAAGGGCGCAGGGCTGTGGCCAGCGTTCTGGGGATTCGGGGGAGAGACCGAGATCGATGTGTTTGAGTTCTGCGGCGAAAAACCCAACTGGATGAAAGGCTCGCTCCACCGGTGGGGACAACGCAAGTTCTCGCATACCGGCAAGCACAAAGCCACCGACCTCTCCCGCGACTTCCATGTGTATGCGGTGGAATGGGATGCCGACGAGACCCGCTGGTATTTGGATGACCGACTGGTGCATCGACGTGCCCGCTACGTGGATAAGCGCGGGCGGCCATTGCCGGCGTGCGACCGTGCCCCGGGCGAGCTGGCCACGGCACCCTACTTCCCCAAGGCCACCGATGGCATCAACCTGGTGCTTGACCTGGCCGTTTCGGAACCGGGCGGCTTCTGCAATGCACCCAAGACCCCCATGCCGTGGCCTGCCGACACGCGGTTCGAAGTGGACTATGTGCGTGTGTACCAACGCTTGCCCGAGCCGCACTTGCGGGACCGGTGCGCACAACAGCGCCAACTGATGCCGAGCGATGCTAATGCAGCCCCGCTACTTAGTGGTGAAACGCGGACCTACACGCTCACAGGTCCGGAAGCAGCAGTTGAATGGAGCACCAGCACCGGGCTGGAGATCGTGGAACGCACCGCGAGCTCAGTTACGCTTCGCGTTGGTAAGCGACCCAAGGGAACACAATGGATTCAGGCCGATGTTCCCTCAGAACCGTGCAGTGCCGGCATTCTGGCACCACGGATCACAATTGCACTAAGGCCCTGAGCCTTATTCCACGATCGGGAGCATGCCGCGGATACCCATGTCCACGACCGTTTCCCCGTTCACCGGTTCGAACTTGTTGTCGCCATCAAGC
>CAZQFG010000074.1:10515-11754 GCA_964592515.1 uncultured Chryseobacterium sp.
CAAAGCTCTTGTTCGTGCTGAGCGACACCGTGATCACGATATCCTGGGTCTCGTTGCCCGTGATGGTGAGCGGCGCTGCGAACGCACCGGTGACCAGGCAAGATCCTGCCGGAATGGGTGAAGTGGCCTGAATGGGGTTCACCACCGTGGTTCCGGGAGCCTGTCCTTCGGTAACGGGTGTTGGGATCGGCGGATCCTGCACCTCAAAGGCCCAATAGCCCTGCAGCTTGTTGGCATTCACGGTGACCGTGGAATCGTGGACCAGGTAAGACCCGATGTAGGTGTTGTATCCGATGAACGAGGCGATGGTGCCCATGTAGCCTACGTTATTGTAGTAGAACCGGACATCGTAGTTCTGGTAGGCCAGTGATACCCGCAGGAACTGATAAGTGCCAGGGTTCAGATCGCTCAGTGGGATGTTCACGAAGGCCTGGCCGTCGCCCACGTTGATACCCAGATCGTGGTCGATGGCCGTGGTCCCGCCCATGGTGGTCTCCGGGGCGTGGTACACCACATCGCCCTGCCCCACCTGTGTCAATGCCGTCTGTGCGAACTCCACATAATGCGCGCTCATCTTATTGAACCGCGGGCTGAGCGCCCCATGACCGGCCGGCACCACGCTGGGCTGACCAAGGTTGCCGAGCCTCACCTGCGTGCTATCGAAGCGGAACTTCAGGATGAGACGTGGGCCTGCGGGCGCAGGGGTCGGGTCTTCAGCTTCGTCCTTGGTGCAGCCTCCGAGGGTCAAGGCGAAGGTGGCCATTGCGGCCCAGATCAACTGTTTCATGGGGGGATGGGTGGGCCGCAAAGCTACCAAGTACCGTGCCCGGAACAATGATCGGCAGACACCACAATAGTATGCACGCATAACTTTTCCGATTACCTTAGGCTCCGAAGCCGAACTGTGCATGAGCCCCGAAGAGACGATCGACTTTCCCATCCGCCGTGTGTGGAGCCGCATCTCCCGCATATACAACAGTGAAGCGGCCAAGTACGGCGGCAGCATGGCCATCGGCCAGATCCTGCTGAACATCGAGCCCGAGGGCACGCCCAGCACCAAGCTCGGTCCCAAGATGGGCATGGAGGCCCGCAGTCTCGTGCGCACGCTGCAGACCATGGAGGACGAGGGCCTCATCAAGCGCATCGCCGACAAGGCGGACAAGCGCGTGGTGCGTATCCACCTCACGGCGAAAGGCAAGCAGATGCGCGACGTGAGCCGCAACACCGTGATCAAATTCA
>CAZQFG010000075.1:0-11674 GCA_964592515.1 uncultured Chryseobacterium sp.
GATCCGTTCGGGTACGGCCACCTTCGAGGACGCGGAAGCCATTTATAACGATCGTTCCGGCAAGGATGATCAGCAGATCTACGAGGGCATCCTCGGCGGTACTTGGGCACCCTGGCCTTTGGTGGGGCAGGCTCCCTTCCAGCCTGGTGCTCCCACGGAGGTGAACCAGTCGATGGCATTGGCGCGGATCAACGAAACGCCGAGCGTGCAGATCGTGATCACGGCCGATAAGAGCAAATGGACCCGCTCACCCGTTCTGGAACAGGAAGCGGACGCTACCCTTTCTCAAGGAGGGGCAGCGCGTTTGGCCCTCCGTGCATCGGCCAGTATCGATAAGGCTGGTAGGAAGTCGGGTACTCCGGGTTGCAACGAGGGAGAGGCTCAACAGACCTCTTCCACGGGCATGGGCTGGTTCCCCGGCTATGCGATCGATCTGGAGACCGGTGAGCGACTGAACATGGCCTACGGTGAGAACAGCTACTGGGGCGGTGAGATCGGTCGTGACATGATCTGGAACCCCAACGATGAGCTGATCACAAGCAATGGCAGTCCGTTCTTTGGTGGTTGCCACTGGATCTATGTGTTCAAGAACGACCGTCGTCAGGCGAACAATGCCGACCGTGTGCCCAAGTACGATGAGGGTGCCTATATCATGGCCACGTTGCCTGCTCCTGGCGTGCAATCACGGTTGAAGGTATTCCGGGGAGTGGCTTGGGTAGGCGGTGGAATGGTGGCCGTTGGACAGCAGTTGCTGGCTTCCGATGTGCGCATCAACCTGAGCGTTGCTAAGCCCTATCGCACCTATGTGAACTACAATGGTCAGCCCGAGCCGATCGATCCTCAGCGCAACAACGGTTTGCCGTTGTACAGCTTCGGTACCGGCGAATACGCGACCCAGACAGGTGTTGCTTCGGTGGCGAACGAGTTCCTGGACAAGATCAATGTGGTCCCCAATCCGTACTACGCGTTCAGCGGTTACGAGACCTCTCGTCTTGACAACCGGGTGAAGTTCATTAACCTGCCGCAGACCTGCACGATCAGCATCTACTCGGTGAGCGGTACGCTGGTGCGCAAGTACAGGAAGGACAATGATCTGACCTACTTGGATTGGGACCTGAAGAACGCAAGCAATATTCCCATTGCTGGCGGTGTGTACATCTGCCACATTGATGTGCCGGGTGTAGGCGAGAAGGTGCTCAAGTGGTTCGGTGCCATGCGCCCCATTGACCTTCAGAACTTCTAAGAAGACCACGACCACAACCATAAGGAAGTACGGAGATGAAGCGAATGATGGACAACAAGGCCGTGGTGACCGCGGTGCTGGCCGCGATGATCGGCTTGCCAGCCTTGGCCGGAAATCCCGACCGTGCCGGTTCGGCAGGTGGTACCCAACTGCTCATCAACCCATGGGCCCGTTCCTCGGGCTGGGGGTTGGCCAACACGGCATCGTTGCGCGGTGTTGAAGGCATGTATGGCAACGTGGCCGGCCTGAGCAGGGTGAGCAAGACCGAGGTCCTGTTCACCAACACCCAGTGGCTGTCCGGTTCAGGGGTGAAGATCAACAGTGTGGGCGTGGGCCAGAAGGTGGGCGCTTCGGGTGTGATCGGTATTACCGCGACCGTGATGTCATTCGGTGAACTGGAGGTGACGACCTATGACAACCCGGAGGGCGGTCGGGGTGCGTTCAAGCCGAACATGGCCAACATCGGTATTGCCTACTCGAAGAGCTTTTCCAGTAGCATCCATGGTGGTCTGTTGATCCGGAGCATCTCGGAGTCCATTGACAACGTGCGTACTTCCGGTCTGGCGTTCGATGCAGGTATTCAATATGTGACCGGCCCGAAGGATAACATCCATTTCGGTATCGCGCTGAAGAACGTGGGACCTGCCATGCAGTTCTCGGGTGACGGTCTTGCCGTTCAAGGCATGTTGGTACAGGGGAGTGATCAGCTCACGCTCGAGCAGCGTTCCGCGCGTGCTGAGCTTCCTTCGCTCCTCAACATCGGCCTGGCCTACGATTACCATATCAACGACATGCACCGCGTCACCTTCGCGGGTACCTTCATCTCCAACTCCTTCACCAAGGACCAGGGCATCTTCGGAGTGGAGTACGCCTTCCGCAAGATGTTCCACCTGCGCGGTGGTTTCCTTTACGAGAAAGGCATTACCAGCGATACCGAGCGTACCACGGTCTTCACCGGTCCTTCGGCGGGCTTGAGTGTTGACCTGCCTTTCGGTCCAGAGAAGAAGAACAGCTTTGCCATCGATTACGGATACCGCACCACCAACCCGTTCTCGGGCGTGCACAGCATCGGTATCCGGATCAGCATCTGATCGCCCACATTACCTTTGGGAAGAGGACCTCTCGGGGTCCTTTTCCGTTCTATCCCCCTGACCCGATCACGAACGTGATGGTCCAATGCCTGCGTCGGGTATCGACGCCATAGATATGAGCACACCGGCATACTATACCGAAGAGGGACTGAAGAAGCTCCTTGACGAACTGCACCACATGCGCACTGTGGAGCGACCGCATATCAGCCAGCAGATCGCCGATGCCCGCGACAAGGGCGACCTCAGCGAGAATGCAGAGTACCATGCGGCAAAGGAGGATCAAGGCCTGCTGGAGGCGCGTATTGCGAAGCTGGAAGAGGTGGTGGCCAATGCCCGTGTGATCGATACGAGCAACCTGGACACCAGCAAGGTGTATATCCATAGCAAGGTGCTGGTGAAGCATGTGGACAATGGTTCGCAGCGCGAGTTCACGATCGTGGCCGAGAGCGAAGCGGACATCAAGCAGGGCAAGATCAGCGTGAGCTCACCCATCGGCAAAGGATTGCTGGGTAAGGCCCGTGGTGAAGTGGCCGAGGTGGTGACCCCCGCAGGTACCACGCGGTTCGAGATCATCGAGATCAGCCGTTGATCATGGCCAGCATCTTCACCCGTATCATTCAAGGAGAGATCCCTTGTCACAAGGTGGCCGAGAACGATCGGTTCCTGGCTTTCCTGGACATCAGCCCACTGCGCGAAGGACACACGCTCGTAGTCCCCAAATTGGAGGTGGATCGCTTCTTCGATCTACCTGCTGGGTTGATGGCCGAGATCATGCCCTTTGCGCAGGAGGTGGCGACACGTATCCGCAAGGTCGTGCCCTGTGATCGGGTGGGTGTGGCGGTTATCGGGTTGGAAGTGCCCCACGCGCATGTTCACCTGATCCCCATCGACCGAATGGCGGACATGGACTTCACGCGTGAGAAGTTGAAGCTGACACAAGCTGAATTAGCTGATATTGCGGAGCGCATCCGCACTGCCTGAAGAGCTACTTGATCCGGTCTGGATTATTCCGGATAAAGCTGCCCCAGTCACCCTTGCCCCGCGAGGTCGAAGAGCGAGATGAACGCGGTACCGCTCCATTGGCGAAATGGTGACAAACGGCAACGGCCACGGCATCGGTGGCATCGGTACTGCTCGGTAGCTCACGTAGGCCAAGGATGCTCAGGAGCATGGCCGCCACCTGTTCCTTGCTGGCGTTGCCGTTGCCAGTGACGCTCTGCTTGATCCGTTTGGGCGCGTATTCCACCACGGACAGATCGCGCTGAAGTGCGGCAGCAATGGCCACACCTTGCGCACGGCCCAGTTTCAACATGCTCTGCACGTTCTTGCCGAAGAACTGCGCCTCGATCGCGAGCTCATCGGGCAAATGGCGTTCGATGATGCGCGTGGTTTCCGTAAAGATGGCGCGCAGCTTCAGTGTGTGATCATCAGCGGAAGGGAATCGGATGGCTCCCGCTTCGAGCAGTCGCGCCTTGCCGCCTTCAATGCATATCACGCCAAATCCCATCACCGTGGTACCTGGATCGATACCGAGAATGATGCGTTCAGCAGTGACAGGCCTACTTTTGGACGGACCTCCGTCTTGGGGTTGAATGTGGTCCGTGGGTCGCACGCTGCTATTCCTGTTCCGTTGGGGGGTGTTCCTCCTGGCGTGCGCGTTCCTGTACGCCCAGCTATCGGCACTCAAAGGTACTACGGTCCTGGATGCGCTCATGGCCTTGCCCAGGCCGTTCCTGTGGTGGGCACAGCTTGCAGGGGTCACGGTGTTGATGGTGGTGAACTGGGGCATCGAATCGTACAAGTGGCGCTGGTTGATGCGTCCGGTGGAGCGCATCGGCAGACGGCAGGCCTTTCTGGCCACTGTGGCGGGCACCAGCGTATCGCTGATCACGCCCAATCGCACAGGCGAGTTCGTTGGAAGGGTCTTGTTCCTGGCACCGGAGAACAGGGTCGCTGGTGCGTTCGCAACTGCGCTCGGTGGCATTGCCCAGTTCGTTGTAACGCTGGTCGTTGGTGGGGCTTCATTGGCGGTGATGCATTTGGCGGGTTTGGCCTTGCCGTGGCCCATGGGCTGGTCGTCCACTGCTTTGGTCTCGCTCACGGCGTTGGTGACGGTGGGTGCATTGGTGCTCTATTTCCAACCGGGCATTCTGCGCCAGCTGTTGCTGTCCGTACCCTTTCTCCGACGAATGGAGCGCACCTCTGCCGTGCTGAACGGATATGAACGAGATGAGCTGATGCATGTGTTGGTGTTGAGCTCCGTTCGGTACATGGTGTTCAGCATACAGTTCGTTTGGGCGTTGGGGCTTTTCGAGAGCGGCGTGGCCATAGGTGAGGCCATGCTTGCGGTGCCGGTGATCTACCTGGTGGCCACGGTGGTGCCAACGGTGTTGCTCACCGAGCTCGGTGTCCGTGGTTCGGCTTCCGTAGGTCTGTTGTTGCCGCTGGGTGCCGCTGCTGCACCGGTGCTTCTGGCCACCTTCACGGTATGGGCCATCAATCTGGTGCTGCCCGCTCTGGCAGGTAGTGTGATCCTGCTTTTCGCCCGCATACGTACCCGCGGAACATGAGCGGCGTGTTGCTTGCCACGGGTGTTCTTTTCCTGATCGCATTGGGTCAGGCGCTGATGCTCGGGCGTTGGCGCGAGAGGATACAAGGAGCGGTCCGCAAGGGCGGGGAAAGAGATGAAGCAACGGTTCATGTCACTGTCGTAGTGCCCGTCCGCAATGGCGCGGATATGCTGGTCCCACTGCTACAGGACCTGTATGCGCAGCGCTACCCGAAGGAGTTCATGGAGGTGGTGGTGGTCGATGATCACAGCACGGATACATCGGCTTCACTGGTTATCGAAATGAGGCGCCGATGGCCGCAGTTGAAACTCGTACAGCTGACCGAGGGGGAGGAGGGGAAGAAGGCTGCGATCACTGCGGGAGTTCACCGGGCCATGGGCGAGCTGATCATTCTCACCGATGCTGATGCACATTGTGGTGTTGAGCGGGTTGAGCGCATAGTGGCGCACTGGAGGGTGCACCGCCCTGGTCTGCTGCTCGTACCGGTACGCACCACCGATGGCGAAGGTCTACTTGGGCTTCTTCAAGCAGAGGAGCAATGGGCGTTGCAGGCGGCCACTGCAGGTAGCGCTTTGGATGGGACTCCTATGTTGGCGAACGGTGCCAACCTTGCCTTCGCGCGAGATGCCTTTCTGCGGGTAGGAGGATACCATGGGGATCGGCGTGCGAGCGGTGACGATGTGTTCCTGCTGGCCAGCATGCTGAGGGCAGGTATCCCTGTTGGTTATCTGCTGGACCCTGAGGCAGCGGTTGACGTGCGACCAGAGTCGAGCTGGTCCTCGTGGTGGACGCAACGATTGCGTTGGGCGGGTAAGATGCGCGATGCCCGGACCGGGGCAGCGTGGCCGGCAGCGGCGCTGGTCGTTGTACTTCCGTGGTTACTGCTGTTGGTCACCTGGCGAGCGACCTCGCTTCAGGTGGGGCAACAATTGGTGTACACGGGTTCTCTTTTGTTGGCATCATGGTGGCTTTGGATAGCGCCCATTATCGCTTTCGTCAATGCTCAGAAGGCTGTTTACGGCGAAGTCCCACGCGTATTCCGTACGCTTGTCGGACTCCTGTTGTTCAGTGTGTACGCACCATTGGTTGCCCTCTCCTCGTTGGTTTGGCGACCACGGTGGAAAGGACGGCGCGTGTGAACGATCACTCCGCTTTCACCACGCGTGTGCCTCCGTTCCCTTCGCGCATGCGGATCAGGTAAACGCCAGAAGGCGCAGTGCGCAATGGGATGCGAATTGTTGTGGCTCCTTGGGGAATACTGGTCGTAGTGACCATCCTGCCTTGCACGTCGAGGACTTCCAACATGCCTGTTGCAGTGCCTTGTGACCAACTGGCCACAAGGTCCTCCTGGTCAAAATAGGCACGCAGTTCAGTGGCATGTACCGACCTGTCGGCGATGTTGGTGAAGTCGCACGGACCAGAGGCCACGGGCAGATTGGCATCCATCCAGGCCCAGCGCTCGCTCAGGAACCACTTCAAGGTGTCCACCTCACCGGCGTAGTCCTGTGCGATGTAGTAGTTGGGCCAAACGTAGCTGCCCAGGATCGGCCATACCGTGAAGTTGAAGCCTTGGCTCTCGTCCAGATGCAAGGCTATCGAATCAACGCGTGCATGAAGCGCGGCCAACGAAAGCGGACCGGTCTTCAGTGTTTCCCAACGGCACCGCAATTCCTGCTGGAAGTAGGCATCGTTCATCAATGCTTCCCACCAACCACTTACCTGGTTGCCATCACCACCACATACCTGTCCGAAACGGTGCACCCAGCCATCGGTGCGCCAAATGTTGCAATAGTCGCCATTGCCCATGCTGATGTCGTAGTCCCACATGGGACCGGCCTTCAGTTTGCCACCATTGCTGTTCTTGTCCTTGTAGTAGAAGGTGCTGATGCGTAGACCATCGCCGTTCTTCACCAGTTCGGTCATCAGTAGGTGGTCTGCGAAGGAGGTCACATCGATGAAATGCGGATAGCCGGTGATCGGGTTCGAGGCGCCGGGCGAAATGAGCGATGTCTCGAAGGAATCGACATAGGCCTCGATGTACGCTGCCTGCTGGGGCATGATCTCATCTGCCGCTGGCTCTTCGTACTGGATGAACACATCGCTGCCCCCGGGCACATAGGCCGGTGGAAGCGAACTGTACCACCCATCTCCTCCGGAGCCATTGACCTTGTCCACTTTGATGATGTACCCTCCTGTCAATTCGTCGCCGCTGATATCCACGGGTAGTAGGTTGGCGATATGCACGCGGCCATCATCCCGCTTGATCTTCTCGCAGAAGGAATAAACCCCGATGTATGCACCATTCAGGACCACATCCACGTGCATGGTGCGCGGTGCGTACTGCCCCACCGCTCTGGAGGTAGCGTAGGTGAGCGCATTGCGCAACAGTGATTTGTCATTGTACCCGGCACTGAGCACCCAGTCGTTCTCCGTTGGCATTCCGAAGAGCGGTACGTTGATGCTGTTCCCGTTGATGTCCCAGGTCTCGAGTCCGTAGCTCTTCTTCGGGAAGGTGCTTGAACTGGCGCCGCGCAGTTCGATGCCGATCTTGCCCGAATAGTGATCGAACGGGTCCGTGATCTGGTTGCGCACTCCGGGTCCGTTCCAGATGATGCCCATATCGGCCATGATCTTCGGGTCGTTCGGAATGGCCTGTCCATTGGTGTTGATCACCACGATGGGCAGATCGCTGGCAACAAAGGCGAAGTAACCTGCGGGGTCGTTGCTGAAGGTGATGCTCCAGTTCAAGAGCGAACCGGCATCAGCGAATGGGTAGTTGTCCAACACGTGCAACGTCCACGTGCCGTTCCCATTCTGTCCATTGTTCACGAGCCCCAGCTGACCTTGAGGACGGAAGGTGCCTGTGAATGGCGCTGAAGCCGCAGTGATGCTCTGTGGCGCATCCTGCTCGAAACAGGTGTTGGTATAGTTGTCTCCATCGCCACCGTTGCCGATGCTCAGCGGTATCATGGTGCCGTCCGGCGCGATCAGGCTGAACTCAAGGTCGGACACCCAGGGGTGTATCGCATTGATACAAACGCGTTGGACCCCGAAATTGCTGGTGTCCAACGTGGCTTGTGACAACCCCGATACCGCAATGGCAAATGAGGCGCTCGGTCCGTTATCGGGTATGCTGCCGCCACTCCCGGTGAAGGTCTGCCCCACACCGGCAATTGACATTAGACTTAGCGCAAGGAAAAGGTACGATCGCATGCAGGCAAGATACCTCATGCGCGTGCTCTCCGTTGGGTCAGAAAGGCAGGTCGTCGTCGTCGCCTCCAATGGGCGGCATGTCGGCAGCCGTTGGCGGGGGAGGGGCCTGGTAGCCGCCACCAGCGGGTGCGCCTGCGCCACTGCGCTCGATCCGGTTGCCCTTGAGGCTGAGGAAATGCTTGGTCACCCCATCGCGCCCGGTCCATTCACGGCCGTTCACGAAGCAGCTAACGGTCACTTCCTCGCCGGGTTTGAAACTGTCCAGCAGCGAGCAAGCGTCCTGTGTGAATTCAACTGGAATGTGCTGGGGATACTGTCCACCGGCCTCGGTGATCACCACCTCGCGTTTGCGGAATTTCTCGGAAACGTCCTGGGTCTTACCAAGGACCTTGATGGTGCCGGTGATGCTTACGGATGCCATGATGAGCTCGTGTTGTTAGCGTGCGTTGAAGGCGAGCAGGGTCTTCCAAGCCTCTTCCACGCGGCCCTGTCCCAGCAGGTCCTGTGCGTGGCGGTGCAGAAGTCCTTCCAACTCGCTTGGGTTGTCCTGGTGTTCGATGAAGATGTCGCTCAGTTCAGTGAGCTTGTATTCGTTCACACTGGTCTCGTCGGGCACATGAAGGATGCCTCCCAGCTGGCCAAGTTCGTTACCTGTGAGCACCCGGCTGTTGCGGGCCTCGGGAGGCAGTGCATCCACGCCCACGCCGATCTGGGTAGAGGGTTGCGCCAGCTCGAACAGGGCATCGCCGTGTGCCCGGCAATAGAAATGACCGCCCATGCGGCCCACAAGGTCGATCTTCCGCTGGTCGATCTTCCCGCGTTCGTCCAGTACGGCCTCATCCACGTGGATCATGACCACTTCGCAAAGCACCAAGTTGCCAGCCCCCCCGCCAGTGCCGGTCTCGATCACTTGCTGTACGCGGCATTCGAATTGGACCGGGCTCTCTTTCACCCTGAACGGCCTCACTTTCTCGGAGGCAATAGGGGTGAACCCTGCTTTGACGAACTCATTCACGCCTTCGGGATATTCCGTGCTGGCCAACGAGGTCTGCTGCACCATGGCGTAGGTGACCACATTGATCACCACCTCGGGCACCTCCTTCACATTGTGGTAGCTGTGCTTGGTGGTGTTGTCCCGGCCCCGGCGTGCGGGGCTGAAGATCAGCAGGGGCGGGTTGGCCCCGAAGACGTTGAAGAAGCTGAAAGGGCTCAGGTTCGGACGCCCCTCTGCATCAATGGTGCTGGCGAATGCGACCGGCCGCGGACCGATCGCCCCTACGAGGTAGCTGTGCAGCTCGGGAATGCTGAGGTCCTTGGGGTCGACGTGCTTCATGGACTGGGCGGGGGTGGCGAAGGTAAGAAGGGCTGCCACGGGCGCATTTGGATGAAGCTGACATATGTATGGCCATACATATATAGAGGACTCGTGGTTGATCCGATGATATCCTTCATTTTCCCGGGCTGATCAATGGTTACAGAAACCAAATCGAACACGTGCACATGCCAGGATTGATCTCGTGGGACCGATGGCGTTAGGGTCAGTTGAATACGTCGGAATGGGTTCTATTCCTAGATCCTGAGCAGGTTGGAGCTGGTTGAAACGATGTTATCAACGATCGCGACATATGTATGGCCATACATTCTTCCGGTCAGTTCATAACACCGATAGCGCCCCGGATCGATCCCTCGTTCACACCCACCTCCCCAACCCACCACCTCGGCTATCTTTGCAGCCCTTTCTCACGGACGTGGCGGAATTGGTAGACGCGCCAGACTTAGGATCTGGTACCGTAAGGTGTGGGGGTTCGAGTCCCCCCGTCCGTACTTGGGCTTGCCAGAGCATTAGCGAAGTCGGCCTGTCGCTGTCGGAGGCTATAGCGGCGGCTGCCACCTCATTCTGATAACAAGAACGTACTCAACGACCGGCACCGCCGGTACGAACAACGCATATCAGCTCCATGAACATCGAACGCGAAGAGACCGGCACCCTCACCGCCACCCTCAAAGTGAAATTGGCCCCGGCTGATTACACCCCCGGGGTGGAAAAGGCCCTTAAAGAGCAACGCAAGAACGCCGTGCTCCCAGGCTTCCGTCCTGGCCAAGTGCCCATGACCATCATCAAGAAACGCGTGGGTCGCTCGTTGCTCATCAACGAGGTGGAGCGCCTGATCGACGAGAACCTTCGGAACTATCTGCAGGAGAACGCCATCCGCGTATTGGGCCAGCCGCTGCCAAAGCCGGAAGCCAACGATACCAACAACTGGGATGAGCCGGGAGAATTGAGCTTCTCTTACGAGCTGGGCATGGCACCGTCGCTGGAAGTGAAGCTGGACGATAAGCTTGGCGTGGAGTATCCCGTGGTGGATGTGAATGATGAGCTGGTGCAGCGTGAAGTGGCCGACATGCAACGCCGGTTCGGCCGTGTGGAGGATGCCGGGGTAAGCGAGGACAAGGACATGCTGCTCGGCGACATGATCGAGCTGAACGCTGATGGTACCATCAAGGAAGGCGGGATCATGCATCGCGCCACCATCAGCCTTGAGTTCATTGCCGATGAGGGGACGCGTGCTTTGCTCACAGGCAAGGTCGTGAACGATGAAGTGACCGTGGATCCGCATAAAGTAGCCCGTGATCACGATGACCTGGCACGCATGCTCGGCATCGACCACGAGCGCGTTCACCAGTTGGAAGGCAACTTCCTGTTCCGGATCGTTGAGATCAAACGGATGGTACAAGTGCTGGTGGATCAGCAGTTGTTCGACCGGGTTTATGGCAAGGATGCCGTGAGCGACGAAGCCTCGTTCAGGGCCAAAGTGAAGGAGGGTTTGGAGGCCATGTTCCGCCGCGATAGCGACCGCATCTTCAAGCGCCTTGTTGTGCGTAAGCTACAGGAGCAGACCCCAGTGGAACTGCCGGACACCTTCCTGAAACGATGGATCGCTGCCACCAGCGAAAAGCCCATCACCCCCAATGAGGTGGAGGAAGGCTATTCGGGCTATTCCGAAGGTCTGAAGCGCCAGTTGCTGGAAGACCGGATCGTAGAGCAGTACGGCCTGGAGGCCAAGGGCGAGGAGCTCGATGCCTTTGCCAAGCGCTACATCGCCGACCAGTTCATGCAGTACGGTATGCCCGCTCCCGAGGGTGAGGAGCTGCAGCAGTTCGCGGCCCGCATTCTGGGCGATCGCGAACAACTGGGCCGCATCCGCAACAGCATCGTTGAGCAGAAGCTCATGACCCACTTCAAGGCGCTGTTGAGCCCCAAGGAGAGCAAAGTGAGTTACGAGGCGTTCGTAAACTTGGCCCGCACGGCGTAACAACACCTCCCGGTCGTTGTTACTTCACGCCACAAACGCACCATTGATGTATCCCAAGGACGAATTCCTCAAGTACGCGGTCAAGCATCGCGGCATCAGCAGCAACACGTTGCACAGCTACACCTCGGCGGCCATCACTTCGTCGATGACCCCATACATCATCGAGGAACGCCAGCTAAACGTGGCCCAGATGGACGTGTTCAGCCGATTGATGATGGACCGCATCATCTTCCTGGGCACCGG
>CAZQFG010000076.1:0-11535 GCA_964592515.1 uncultured Chryseobacterium sp.
ACTGATCGTTCGGCTGAACCCCAAACCGGGGAACACCATGCGCGAAACGGACAAGCCCGTGCAGGAGATCATCCCGGATTTCTCGGTGATGGCGATCGACGGTGCGCTTGAGCTTTCGCTGAACAGCCGCAACGCACCCGAGCTGCGCGTGAGCCGCACGTACCGCGACATGATGCAGGAATACGCGCGCAACAAGAAGGACAAGGACGCCAAAGAGGCCCTGCAGTTCATTAAGCAGAAACTGGACAACGCCAAGTGGTTCATCGATGCCATCAAGCAGCGGCAGCATACCCTGCTGGTGACCATGGAGGCCATCATGGAACACCAGCGCGACTTCTTCCTGACCGGCGACGAGACCAAGATGAAGCCGATGATCCTGAAGGACATCGCCGAGCGCGTGGGCCTCGACATCAGCACCGTGAGCCGTGTGGCCAACAGCAAGTACGTGCAGACCAACTACGGCACCTTCCTCCTGAAGTTCTTCTTCAGTGAGAGCCTGAGCACGGACACTGGAGAAGAGGTGAGCACGCGCGAAGTGAAGAAGATCCTGAAGGACGCCATTGAGGCCGAGGACAAGCGCAAGCCCCTGACCGATGACGAACTGACCGCCCTGCTGAAAGAGAAGGGCTACAACATTGCGCGCCGCACCGTGGCCAAGTACCGCGAGCAATTGAACCTGCCCGTGGCGCGTTTACGGAAGGAGCTGTAGCCGTCCAACGCCTCCCCGCCGCTTGCACGCCATCGCCCGCTTCCTGTCCATCGTGCTGCATCCGCTGCTGATGCCCACGTACACCCTGTGGCTTGTACTGCGGGTGGACCCGCGGCTGGGCTACTTCCTGGGCGAGGTGGGTTCGCTCGCAGTGCTCGGCATGGTGGCACTGATGACCGTGGCCTTCCCGCTCACCAGCACCTTGCTTTTATTGCGTGCAGGGTTGATCAGCAGCCTGGAAATGCCGACCCGCAGCGAACGCATCGCACCCTACGTGATGTCGTTGCTTTACTATGGAATGACGTGGTACCTGCTCTCGCGCACACCCCTTCATCCGGCCGCAGTGCTGCTGGTACCGGGCGCGCTCATCGCACTGTTGTTCACCACGCTCATCACCCTGCGTTGGAAGATCAGCGCGCACATGGTCGGAATTGGCGGTGGTCTGGGCGCGCTGGCGGCGCTGGGCTACCTGCACGGCTGTGCGGTGTTGGAGCCGATGAGCGTGCTGATCGTGCTGGCCGGTGCATTGGGCACGGCACGCCTGCTTACCAGCGACCACACGCCCGCACAAGTGTATGCGGGCACTGCGCTCGGGTTCCTCAGCGTATTCGTTACGCTGCTGCTACGGCCCACTTTGCCGTTCTGACGGAACACAGCAACTTCGCAGGAGCCGAACATGCGCCGCACGCTCCACCTCCTGCTGATCCTGCTCAGCGCATGGCCATGCTATGGTCAAGACACGGTCCAGTACTTCTGGAGCGGCGCCCTTACTCCGACCAGCATCCACATCCGAGCACGTGTGAGCGCATCCAACGCGAACGTGCGTGTACAGGCCTGTGCCGTGCCCTGCGAACAACCGCCGGTCTGGTCGCCTTTGTCAAGCGCCTTGGACGAGCATGATCGTGTAGCCCCACTGGTGCTCGAAGGGCTTGAGCCGGGCACTTTGTATCAGTACCGTTTCGAGTTGGACGGAACACTCGACAACTCCCCACAGCACACGGGATACTTCCGCACACCTGTAACGGGGCCATCTTCCTTCTCCTTCGTGGTGGGCTCGTGCAATGGTTCCGGCGCGCACCCCGTGTGGCAGGCCATGCGCGCACGCGATCCGCTCTTCTTCCTCAGCACTGGCGACCTGCACTACAACGACCCGAACAGCGAGGATGTGGAGGTACATCGCGCACCCTATCGCGATGCCGTGCTCTCGCCCACGCCCATGAACGCGCTGCTGCACGATGTACCAATCGCCTACGTATGGGACGACCACGACTTCTGTGGGAACGCTTCCGATGGGAGTGCCATCGGCAGGTTGAACGCAGCGCGGGCCTACCGCGAATACGTGCCGCACTACGCGCTCACGGACAGCGTGTCCATCGACCAGTCGTTCACCATTGGTCGCGTCCACTTCATACTGAGCGACCTGCGCAGCAACAAGAGCCTGGGCGCCATGATGAGCCCTGCACAACATGACCGGTTACTGAACGGGCTGCTCTATGCCAAGGCCAATGCGCTATTGGCCTGCTGGGTAACACCGCTCACCTGGAACAGCATCGCGTGGGAAGAGAACTGGGGCTGCCAACCCTTTGAGCGCAACATGCTTGCAGATGCACTGCGCGATCTCGGCATCGCGGACCTCTTCATGCTATCGGGCGATGCGCACATGCTGGCGATCGACGACGGCGCCAACGCGGACTTCAGTACGGGCATGAACAACCCTGCGCAATACCCGATCTTCCAGGCCGCTGCGATCAACCGCTCGGGTTCGTACAAGGGCGGGACCTTCAACCAAGGCGGCCCATTCCCGAATCCCGATGGATATCGGGGACAGTTCGGTGAAGTGGTGGTGGACGATGATGGTGAGCAGGTCTGCATCACGTTCAACGGATGGCGCACGGACAGCATGAGCGCGGCCATTTCACTGGTGAACAGCTTCAGCTTCTGTCGCTTGCCCGGGTCATACTCCAGCGCGAACACCGCAGACTTTGATCGAGCGCAGGCCACCGCCATCATGGATGTACATGGCCTGCAGCTTCGGTGGCCGGGCGCAGCGGGACCAGGCACGATCAGGCTGTACGACAACGTGGGACATCTACTGTATGAACAACGTGTGGTATGGCTGGATGGACGTGCCGAACTACCTATGACCGACCTTGCACGCGGCCCGATCATTGTGCGCATGACCCATGCCGATGGTGCGACCACTGTGCGGATCATTGCGCGATGAGCCCATTGGCTATCTTGATCCGCATGCTGCGCTACCCAACAGCCCTCTGCCTGCTCCTTTGTTCAACTTTGGCACTTGCCCAAGCACCCTATGTGCCTCCTTCCGATCCGGCGGTGAAGGATAAGCTGGCGCAATGGCAGGACATGAAATTCGGGCTGCTCATGCACTGGGGGCCCTACAGCCAGTGGGGTGTGGTGGAGAGCTGGAGCATCTGCCCCGAGGATGAGGACTGGTGCAAGCGTAAGCCCGAGCACGGCGCCACCTACGCGGAGTACGTGAAGAACTACGAGGCGCTGCAGATCACCTTCAACCCCGTGCAGTTCGATCCGGAGAAGTGGGCACGCGCCGCGAAGGATGCCGGCATGAAATACGTGGTCTTCACCACCAAGCACCACGACGGATTCTGCATGTTCGACACGCGGACCACGGACTACCGGATCACTTCGCCGAACACGCCCTTCCATACGCATCCCCGTGCCAACGTGACCAGGGAGGTCTTCTCCGCCTTCCGCGCACAAGGCCTGTGGACGGGCGCCTACTTCAGCAAACCTGACTGGCACAGTCCCGACTACTGGTGGCCCTACTTCCCCCCGAAGGACCGCAGCGTGAACTACCTGCCCACCAAACATCCCGAGCGCTGGAAAGCGTTCCAGCAACACACCTACACCCAGATCGAGGAACTGATGACCGGCTACGGACCGGTTGACATCCTGTGGCTCGACGGCGGCTGGGTGCGTCCGCTGAGCACCATCGACACGAGCGTGAGCTGGCAGAAGGCCATCACCATCGAGCAGGACATCGATATGCCGCGCATCGCCACCATGGCGCGGAAGCATCAACCCGGCCTGCTGGTGGTGGACCGCACCGTGGGCGGCGAGTACGAGAACTACGTGACGCCTGAAGGCCACGTGCCCGATGCCGACCTCGGCGTGCCGTGGGAGACCTGCATGCCCATGGGCACGAGCTGGAGCTGGGTGCCCAACGAGAAGTACAAGAGCACCGACGAGATCATCCGCACCTTGGTGAGCGTGGTGTCGCGTGGGGGAAGCCTGTTGCTGAATGTGGCGCCCGGGCCCGATGGGCAACTGGACTCAACGGCCTACGTGCGCTTGAAGGAAGTGGGCGAATGGCTGAAGGTGAACGGGGAGGCGGTGTATGGGACGAGGGCCGATGGAGAATTGAGAACTCGATCAAACAGTGGTTCCCACTATTTCTTCTTCACATTGAGCAAGTCCGGCTCTCCTGTTAGCTACCTGAAGTGTCCGGGAATTACGAAACCTATTGGCCAACAGATGACCATTCTTGGGCATGATAGCACCGAGCTCAAATGGGGGCGGTTGCACGGAGAGTTGGTAGTCGAATTGCCCGAAGCATTGAGCGAAGAAATCGCAAAGCGCGACACCGTCATCGTTCTGAAAATGTGGTAGGAGAATGGGGCTCCAAAGAACCGTTGACCTATCGCGATTCCAGGTCAAGGCCGGAATAATCATGGCGTTCCCTCCGTGTTCTCCGCGCCTCCGCGTGAGCCTCACATTCCTCTTCCTCTCCCTCCTCTCCCAAGCCCAGGACACTCCCGCATTCTCCTTCCGTATGGTCTTCTACGGCCCGGCCACGGACAGCGCCTACGCCGCTGAGCATCGCATCCGCCAGGTGATCAAGACCCACGACTCCGAAGACCCCGACTGGGGCCTTTGGGTCCACACCATGCACCGCTTCGTGCCACCCACCCAATTCGATGCGCACCCGGAGTACTTCGCTGAACGCAATGGCACGCGCGTTCCCGATCAGCTGTGCCTGAGCCACCCGGACGTGCTGCGCATCACAGTGGACAGTCTGCGCGCGATGATGTCGCGAAAGCCCGCTGCCCGCTACTGGAGCGTGAGTCAGATGGACAACTTCAACCACTGCCAGTGCACACTGTGCCACCGCACCGATAGCATTGACGGCTCGCCCAGCGGCAGCATCCTGCAGTTCGCGAACTCAGTAGCCGACAGCTTCCCCGACAAGGTGATCAGCACGCTCGCTTACCAGTACAGCCGCAGCGCACCGAAGGTCACCACCCCGCGACCGAACGTCAACATCATGCTCTGCAGCATCGAGGAGGACCGCAGCCGGCCGATCGCCGCGCATGACCAACCCGGTTCGTTCACGGCGGATCTGCGCGACTGGTCCGCGCTCACCCACAACATCATCGTGTGGGACTACGTGATCAACTTCTCGCACCTGGTGATGCCCTTCCCGAACTGGAAGGTGCTCGCGCCGAACCTGCAGCTCTTTCGCGACAACGGCGTGCCGATGATGTTCGAGCAAGGGCTCTCATCAACCGGTGGTGAAATGCCGGAGTTCCGCACCTATCTCCTCGCCAAGCTGCTCTGGAACCCCGACCTGAACGTGGACTCGCTGCGCTGGCGCTTCATGGACACCTTCTATGGTGAAGCGGGAGTCTACATCGACAAGTACACGCGCTTGCTGGAAGAGGAACTCGACAAGAGCGGCAAGGCGCTCACGCTCTACGAGCACCCCAGCGCCCACAAGGATGGCTACCTCGGTCCGGAGAACCTGGCCAAGTTCAAGATGCTGTTCAACAGCGCCGAGGCTGCGGTAATGGACGAGGACACGATCTTCCAATGGCGCGTGGAGGACGCGCGGCTGGGTATCATGTACGCAGAGCTGGAGGTC
The DNA here is from genome assembly GCA_964592515.1 of uncultured Chryseobacterium sp. Lineage (GTDB taxonomy): Bacteria > Bacteroidota > Bacteroidia > Flavobacteriales_F > PHOS-HE28 > PHOS-HE28. The sequence goes on from CAZQFG010000076.1 coordinate 5,613, forward strand.
GCACGCGCCATGCCGCACGCGCCGAACGGGCTCTTCGAGAAGGACAGCCTGGGCAACTGGCGCGCGAAGCCGTACTACGTGGAGCTGCTGGACACCTTTGTGGCCCGCGCGAAGAAGCATGGGCACCGTCTGCTGCACGAGAAGCGGAACAGGCCGGATGAGTACTACACCGAGTTCAGCGCACACCTGAAGAACGGTGCGCGATCGCACCTGGCCGTCGGGAAGAAGATCTCCTTCGCGACGCCACCGGATGATCGTTACCTGGCTGGCCGACCCGATGCATTGATCGACGGCTTTAGCGCGAGCACCAACTACCAGTTCGGCTGGCAGGGCTGGTATGGTAAAGACATGGTGGCGACGATCGATCTGGGGGAGGCTACACGGGTCGACACGTTCTACATCGGCTTTCTGCAAGACCAACAGAGCTGGATATTCCTGCCGACCCATGTAGTGATAGAGTCCTCGGTCGATGGAGAGCATTGGGAGCGGTTAGCGGCGCAAGGACCCGATGGGGCCGACCAGCGTGGGCCACTGTCGATCATCCGGAAAGGCGCGGCGGTAAAACCAGCACGTTCAGTTCGCTACCTCCGCATCACGGCCCGCAACCTCGGCGACCTACCCGCCTGGCACGGCAGCAAGGGCCAGTGCTGGTTGTTCTGTGATGAGATCGTGGTGCGTTAGAATACCCTCACCGCAGAGACGCTGGGACGCAGAGCTCGCGAAGCCATGGCGGATGTACCCTGCGTTCTTGGCGTCTTTGCGCCTTTGCGGTGAACTACCTCCATTCCGGTAAACTTGCGCCATGCCCCGCGTCTTCGTCTCCGGTTGCTTCGACCTGCTGCACAGCGGCCATGTGGCCTTCCTCCGCAGCGCCGCCGAACACGGTGAGCTGCATGTGTGCATTGGCAGCGACCGCACCATCCACGGCATCAAGGGCCGCTGGACAGTGAACGATGAAGATGAGCGCCGGTACATGCTGGCGGCGCTGGCCTGCGTGCATGCCGTGCACATCGGCTCCGGCAGCGGCCTGCTGGACTTCCTGCCCGAGTTCGAGAAGGTGAAGCCCGATGTGTTCGTGGTGAACAGCGATGGTCATTCCCCTGACAAGGCCGCCCTATGTGCAGCGAAAGGTGTGCGCTACGTGGTGCTGGAGCGGAACCCGCACACCGGCCTGAAACCCCGCAGCACCACCGCCCTGCGCGAGGCCTGCACCATTCCCTTCCGCCTTGATCTCGCCGGCGGCTGGCTCGATCAGCCCTTCGTCTCGCAACACCATCCCGGCAGCGTCCTCACCATCAGCTTGGAGCCCACGCACGACTTCAACGCGCGGAGCGGGATGAGCAGCAGCACCCGCGAGAAGGCCATCGCGCTCTGGCGCACAGCCCTACCGCACGGCGACCGTGAGCTGCAGGCACGGCTCCTCTTCAGCTTCGAGAACCCGCCTGGCACCACCGAGATCAGCGGCTCGCAGGACAGTATCGGCATCGTGTACCCCGGGCTCAACCACCTCCACTATGCGGGCGGGTATTGGCCCGAGCGCATCGAAAGCATCCACGATGAAGCGGTACTAAGGTTCATCGAGGAACACCTGTACCTGGTGCCGCTCGGTCCGCGCAACGATGACTACAGCGTGCTGCAGGACACCCGCGTGGATGCGACCGGTGCGAAGACCCTGGCCGAGGCCGCCGAGACCTGCTGGAACGCGGTGCAACGTCGGGACGCCGCAGCGTTCGGCGCCGCGATACGCGCTTCCTTCGAGGCCCAGGTGGCCATGTTCCCGCATATGGTCGATGAGGCCATCCACCAACGCATCGAAGCCTACCGATCACGCGCGTTGGGCTGGAAACTGAGCGGTGCGGGTGGCGGAGGATACCTCGTTTTGGTGGCGACCACGGCCATTCCGGACGCCCTGCGCTTGACCATCCGCCGCAACGACCTGTGAGCATGGAGCCGCGCAGCACCCGCCTCGCCATCGCCCTCGTTACCGGGCTGTTCTTCCTGTGGGCCCTTGCGCACAACCTCAACCCCATCCTCATTCCGCATCTGCGCCGGGCCTTGCAGCTGAACGACATGCGTTCCGCACTGGTGGACTCGGCCTTCTTCATCGCCTACTTCGTGATGGCCCTGCCCGCTGGTGCTCTGATGGCATGCTTCGGCTACCGCAGCGGCATCGTGGGCGGACTGTTGCTCTTCGCGCTCGGTGCGGCGCTCTTCTGGCCCGCGGCCACCCTGCGTTCCTACCCCTTCTTCCTCAGTGCGCTCTTCATCATCGCCAGCGGCCTCACCTTCCTGGAGACGGCCGCCAATCCGTACATCACCGCCCTCGGCGATCCCGCCACCGCGCACCGACGGCTCAACTTCGCGCAGGCCTTCAACGGGCTGGGCGCCGCACTGGCCGCGTTCTTCGGCGGTCGCTTCATCCTTAGTGGCGAAGCACCCAGTGAAGAAGCGCTCAAGGCCATGGCACCGGCTGCGCTCGATGCTTTCCTGACGCAGGAGGCGCTGGCGGTGCGCATGCCCTACCTGATCATCGCGCTGGTGGTGCTGCTGGCTGCCGTGCTGTTCATGCGGGTCCAGTTGCCCGAGCTACAGACCCACAGCAGCGCTGATGCTGGAGATAAGCCACGCTCCATGGGCCGCCTGTGGGCCGCCGTGGCCGCCCAGTTCTGCTACGTGGGGGCGCAAGTGGGCGTGGCCAGCTTCTTCATCCGCTTCGCGGGAAGGACCGCGGCCATCGGTGAACAGGAGGCCGCGTATCTGCTGAGTATAGGGCTGCTCTTGTTCATGTCGGGACGCTTCATTGGCACGGCGCTGCTGCGGAAGATGGAGGCCACCACCCTGCTCGGAACAAGTGCCGGTATCGCAGCGATGCTTGCTGGAGTGGCGGTGATGGGCAGCGGCATCGCGGCCGTGTTCATGCTGATCGCGCTGCAACTCTTCATGAGCATCATGTTCCCCACCATCTTCTCGCTTGGCATCGAAGGGCTGGGCGGTCGCACCAAGCTGGGCAGCTCCCTGCTGGTGATGAGCATCGCAGGTGGTGCGATCGTTCCGCCGCTCATGGGCGCCATCAGCGATCGGCACGGCATCCAGCTGGCGTACCTCGTGCCGCTGGGCTGCTTCCTGGTGGTGCTCCTCTTCGCCCGTGCATCCAAGCGCCTGCCCGCATGATCCGCCATTACGCGCTCGACCTGAAGGACGATCCCGCACTGATCGCGGAATTCGAGGCCTGGCACACGCAGGTGTGGCCCGAAGTGCTCGAGCACCTGCGCCAGAGCGGCATCACGCGCTGCACCATCCACCGTGCGGGCAACCGCTTGTTCATGACCGTGGCGAGCAGCACCGGTGCGACGACCGATGGCGGTGGAGGATCGCTTCCACCGCGGGTACAGGAATGGGAGGACCTGATGGACCGCTTCCAACAACGATTGCCCTTCGCGCAGCCGGGTGAGAAGTGGGTGCTGCTGCACACCATCTTCGATTGGCAGACACCTTGAGCGTTGCGCTCAGTAGCCGCCTTCGCCCCGGTAGAGCTTCAGAGGACCATCCAGCTTCACTTTCAGTACGGTCATCCACGGATCGTCGTAGCCCTCGCGCAGGTCAATGAAGACCAAGCCCGGCACCTTGCTCCAGCTGATCTTGCCCACCACGCGATGGTTCAAGGTCATGGCATCGCCCCGGTCGGCATCGCTGCCCACGATCTCCACGGAGACTATCTTGTTCACGAGACCCTTGATCTCCACACTACCGCTCATGCCATTGGCGAGGAAGAGGTAGAGCGCGGTGCTGTCAGCGCTCAACGTGGAAGGCCCGAAAAAGTGGCCGTTCGGAAGGCCAGCACGCGTTCCGTAGATCGCCTCGGCATGCTTGCGCGTCCACATGCCCAGGTCCTCGAGCCGTGAGACCTGCCCCGGTGTGAAGGTGCCGTCCTCCTTCGGTCCCACACCCAACAGCAGGTTGCCGCCATGGCCGATCACATCGGCGAAGATGTGGATGAGGTCGTGCGTGCTCTTGTAGCTGGTGTCCTGCGGTTGCCAGCCCCATTGCTCGCCCAGTGTCATGCAAAGTTCCCAGGCTGGTGCCTTCGGGGTCTCCACAGGGATGTTCTGTTCCGGCGTGGCATAGTCACCGAAACCACGCAGCCTGCCGTTGATGATCGTCTTCGGGTCCCTCTCCAGGATCATCGTGCGCACCTTGGCCGCTTCCCATTCCTCCGCGCTGTGCTCCCAATCACCATCGAACCACCAAAGGTCGGGCTTCAATTGCGTGGCGATCTCGGTGACCTGGCCTTGGTAATAGGTCAGGAAGCGCTGCCAGCGGACCGGATCGTCCTTGATCAGGTATCGTGTGCTATCCTTCAAGAAGCCCGGATAAGCGTGGTCGGTCCAGTCGATGAGGGAGTAGTACGCACCACACTTTAGACCGCGGTCGCGCAGTGCCGAGAAAAATGGCGCCACCAGATCCTTTCCTGCGGGCGAGGCGGCTTCGAGCGATAGGTGACCTGGCATCGACCACTTGTACGTGCCCACGTTCGGATAGGCGCGCGTGCCATATGTGGCCACCCCATCGTGGTGCTTCGTCGTGATCACCGCATACTTCGCTCCGCTCCGCTGGATCAGATCGGCCCATGCCGCAGGATCGTACTTGCTCGCCGTGAAGCCCCGTAGCCGCTGCATATAGTCCGCGTAGGACACCTTCTTGTTGTAGAAGGCCCAGCTCTCATCCACACCATTCACACTGTAGATGCCCCAGTGGATGAAGATGCCCAGCTTGGCATCCTGGAACCAGGCCAGGCGCGACGTATCCTGAAGAGGTTGCTGCGCCTTGCCGTTCTGGTTCAGGCCAACAAATAGAAATGCGAACAGAAGCGTCAGGAGCCTCATTGCGTCAAGTGCTGCTGCCAGGTCCACGCATCGCGCAGTGCGGTGCGCAGATCAAGCTCGGCCTTCCAGCCAAGTTCCGTGTTGCTGCGTGTGGTGTCGGCAAAAACCTGTTCCACATCACCCGGGCGGCGTGGGCCAATGGTGTAGGGCACCTTCACACCGTTCACCTCCTCGAAGGTGCGCACCACCTCCAGTACGGAGTTGCCCTTGCCGGTACCAATGTTGAACACTTCGCAGACCGGTGCATCATGCGCGTTGGCGTACGTGAGGGCACGCAAGTGCGCCTTGGCGAGGTCCACCACGTGGATGTAGTCGCGCAGGCAACTGCCATCGGCCGTGTCGTAATCATCGCCATGCACGATCAACTGACCACGGATCCCGGCCGCGGTCTGCGTAACGAAGGGCACCAGGTTGTTGGGCACACCGAGCGGCAGTTCGCCGATGTGTCCCGTGGGGTGCGCGCCAATGGGGTTGAAGTAGCGCAGCATCACCACCCGCAGCGTTGGGTCCGCCACATGCTGATCGCGCAGCAACCGTTCGCACACCACCTTGGTGAAGCCATAGGGCGAGCTGGCGTTGGCATCGGGCGCCGACTCGCTCACCGGCAATTGCGCGGGCTGGCCATACACGGTGCAGCTGCTGCTGAACACCAGGTCCTTCACGCCATGGCGCTGCATCACTTCCAGCAATACCACCAGCGAACCGATGTTGTTGTGGTAATACTTGAGCGGGTTCGCAACGCTCTCTCCCACGGCCTTGTCCGCAGCGAAATGGATCACGCCCTGCACGGGACCTTCCTCTTGGAAAACGCGGTCCAAGGCCTGCTTGTCGGTGCAATCGATACGGTGGAATCGTGGCACCCTGCCGGCAATGGCCTCAATGCCACGCAGCACGCGTTCCTGGCTGTTGCGCAGGTCATCCACGATGATGGGCTCCGCTCCGGCCGCCATCAGTTCCACCACGGTATGCGAACCGATGAACCCCGCCCCCCCCCCAACCCTGACCTTCTTCATGGATGTGCGCCCCCGACAGCCGCCCCA
>CAZQFG010000077.1:0-11400 GCA_964592515.1 uncultured Chryseobacterium sp.
TAGGCAATGTGTTACACCGTTACCTACCTCACCAAGCGCAAGGTGAAATATGCCAAGCGCGCCGGTGCGGATGAGGAGGAGGTGAAGGAACTGGAACAGCAACTGGAGGAACTGACCGCAGGCCAGCCCTCCATGTACCACGTGAGCGGCTTTGCGCATCCACGCCTGCTTTGTTTTTCGCGACAAGAAGTGCCTCACTTCGAGCTGCTGCGCTGGGGGCTCATCCCCGCCTGGGTGAAGGATACCGCGCAGGCCGTGACCATGGGCCGCCAGACCCTGAACGCACGCGGCGAGACCGTCTTCTCGAAACCGGCCTTCCGGCAGGCAGCGCATCATCGGTGCCTCGTGCTGGTGGATGGCTTCTTCGAGTTCTTCCACTTCGGCAAGCGCACCTACCCGTACCACATCCGCTTGCGCGATGATGAGGTGATGGCCTTGGGCGGTATCCGGTCCACTTGGAACGACCCGAGCACTGGACAGCCCGTGGGCACCGTGAGCATTGTGACCACCAGCGCCAACCCGCTGATGGCGCGGATCCACAACAACCCACAGGCCGAGGGACCACGCATGCCCTTCATTGTGCCCCGCGAGCTGGATGCCTTGTGGTTGGCGGAGAATGCCGCTCCGGAACAGATCACGCCATTGATCGGGCCGTACGACGAAGCCTTGATCGAGGCCTTCACCGTGCCGCCCTTGCTGGGCAAACAGGCCTCGCCGAACACCGAGGTGGCCTTGCAGAACTACGAATACCCCGAGTTGGCGCTGTTGTGATCAGCGTTCAAGGATGAAGGCACCGTGCTCGCGCACATCGTGGCAGGGCACTCCGCGCTCGGCGCAGAGGTCCACAAAGCGCGAACGCAACTTCCATCGCAGGTCACCGGCCAGCACCACATGGTCCGTCATGGACACGAGCCGGTGCATGTGGTCATCGGATACGAAGCGTGTACCGCTCACCACAATGGCATCATAGCGTTCACCAGCGCTGCGTTGCACGAAGGAGGTATCGCCGGTGTACAACCCGATGTCCATCCGCGGTACCAGCCAACGCCCCTGTGCCAGCACGCTCGCGCCTTCCACTGCAGCTGTGTCGCTCAACAGCACGGACCGCTCAATGACCCTGGTCCGCCAGGCTCCTTCCGCGCGGGCATGCCGCTCCATGCGGTCCAGGTGGCGTCCATCCTCGGCCCCGAGCACGTACAGGTCGCGGCCTTGCAGCAGGCCCGCCTCCACGCTCCGCGGGGCATCATAGACCACGAACTGCGTGCGTGTGTTCACGGCCTCGGTGCGCAACATCCACGTAAGGCCAAGCACCCCTACGACCCCCAAGGTCGCTTCGCGCATGCGGCGCCACTTCCACACCAGCCATGCGCCCAACATGAACAGCAACACATACAGTAAAAAAGCCTGTAAGGCATCCACACGCACAGCGGGATATGCACCGGGCAGCGCCGCGAAGAACGAGGACAGCGCGCCCACGCTCCACAACAACGTCGACATGCAGTAGGTGAGCAACGCCCCGAGCAAGGGCACCTTGAACAACAGGATCAGCGCCACACTGCCATACACCGCGAATCCCACGGCGGTGACCACCACGATGTTCGCTGGCAGGAACCAGATGGGAAACGCCTTGAACAGGTATAACGATAGCGGCGTGGTGAGCAGCTGGGCCGAAATGGAGACCAGCGCAAGCGACCACACTTTGTGGAGCAGCCAGGTGGGAGGCGTCCACAGGTCCTCGATGGGTTTGTAGAACAGGATGATGCCCAGCACGGCGAGGAACGACAGTTGGAACCCGATATGCAACAACACGGATGGGTCCCAGAGCATCAGGCCTGCCGCGGCGATGAACAGGCTGTTGAGGTGGTCGGTGCGCTGCATGGCCATGTTCGACACCGTGTACAGTGTGAACATGATGGTGGCCCGGAGCACACTCGGCGATGCGCCTGTGAGCCCCGCATACCCCCACAAGGCGAGCAACACCAGGACGCCTGTGATGAGCTTGGCGCGCTTGGAAGCTCCCACACCACCGGTAACGAAGGTGAGCACCGCATAGATCAGGCCCACATGCATGCCGCTCACCGCCAGCACATGGATGGTGCCGCTGCGCATGAAATCGTCGATCTGATCGTGGTCGAGCTCGTCGCGCATACCCAGCACCAGGGCCTTAACCAAGGCCCGCTCACGCACCGCCAGTGCACTGCCGTTCAACCAGGTGGAAATGGAATGCCGCAGGTCGGCGAAGGCATCCGTCCAATCTCCTTCGTGCCCCACGCTCCGCCAGTCGTTCCGTCCAGCGAACAGCTCATGGTGCACCCCGCGCGATGCGGCCCATCGTCCCCGGTCGAAACCACCGGGGTCCGGCACACGGGATATGCGCTCCATTATGGCGTCCACCATCACCAGATCGCCTTTGCCCAGCGGGGTGTCCGTGCTGTCGCGGAGCAGGGTCAGCATCAGGTTGCCGCTGCGGGCCTCCATGCCCTGGCCGTTCCACTGGCCCACTGCCGCGGCTTCCATACGTTGTGCCTTGACCGAGATACCGTTCACCGCTTCTATCCGCAACAGCCAAGGGCCCTGTGCCTGCTCCACGTGTTCGATATGCCCGGGCACCCATGCCGGAGAGCGAACGGTGGTCCAGCAGAGCGCGAACAGGAAGGTCCAGACATACATCGTGGCACCCCGCGCCCAATGCCACTCATCGTTGATGGCGAACAGCATCCAACGCCCCATGACCAATGTGACCATCACGGCCAGCACGGCTACAGGGACCAACGGCATGGGCCACGCAAGACCCGTGGCCACCCCAAGGGTGAAGGCCGCGCCGAAACGCAGCATGGGGGCCCGTTTGATCGGGCTCCACGGTCCTCGGAGGTCTGGGGGGATGTCCATCGAAACCTGCCAAAAGGTAATTCATCGACCCAACACCCGAATTGGTCTAAGATCCGTTGGGGACCGACGAATGTGAGGTTAGCTTCAACTGCGCTTAACCCACGGCACCCATGCTCACCATCCTTCTCTTTTGGACGCTGCTCTTCGCCCCCGTCACCGCGTTCATGGCGAGCCAGCGGGGATACCACGTGATGCCATGGTACCTGCTCGGTCTGGGTCTGGGACCCATCGGCCTCTTCGCCGGATTATTGCCCAAGCGCAAGCATGCCCCCGAGCTGCTCTTCGCACCGGAGTGGCAGTCGTACCAGATCGGCGAGTAGATCAGATCACCTGCAGCACCAGGCACTTCAGGTAGTGCGTTTCAGGCACGCCCCACAGTATCGGATGGTCGGGCGGCTGGGTGCCGTAGTACACTTCGCGCAACCGGCGTCCTGCGTCTTGCGCCGCTTCCAACACCATCTTCCGGAACAGGTCGGGCACCATGTGCTGTGAGCAGCTGCAGGTCACCAGGAAACCTCCGGCCGGGATGCACTTCAGCGCCCGCAGGTTGATCTCCTTGTAGCCCCGGTAGGCGTTCTCCAACGCTCCTTTGCTCTTGGCAAAAGCGGGCGGGTCCAGCACGATCACATCCCACTGCTTGCCCGCACGGCTGGCCTCCGTCAGGTGGTCGAACACGTTGGCCACGTTGAAGCGGCAGTTGGCAAGGCCGTTCTGCTCCGCGTTGCGCGTGGCCAGCGCCACGGCCTCGGCACTGATGTCGAGCCCTTCCACATCGGCCGCCCCGTAATGCGCGGCATGCAATGCGAAGCCACCGGTGTGCGTGAAGCAGTCGAGCACGCGCATGCCCTTGCTGATCTTCGCCATGGCCGCGTGGTTGAGCACCTGGTCCAGAAAGTGCCCGGTCTTCTGGCCGCCCGCCACGTCCACGTTCAGCTTCAGGCCGTTCTCATCGATCACCAGGTCGGTGGGGAAGCTCTTGCCCACAAAGCCTTTCTCCAGCGGCAGTCCCTCCTTCTCGCGCACCGGCACATCGTTGCGCAGGTAGATGCCCGTGGGCCTCACGACCTCGGTGAGCGCTTCCAGCACCACATCCTTCCAGCGCTCCATGCCCAGCGTAAGGAACTGCACCGAGAGCACATCGTTGAACTTGTCCACCACCAGGCCGGGCAGCAGGTCGGCCTCGCCGAACACCACGCGACAACTGCCCGTGTAGCCCATGCGCTGGCGATAGGCCCAGGCCTTGGCGATGCGTTCGTGGATGAAGGCGCGGTTCACACGGTCCTCCACATGGCGCGTGAGCAGGCGCACCCGGATCATGGACCGCGGGTTCACATAGCCCTGCCCCAACGGTTCGCGCCTGGTGCTGAACACCTGTACGATATCGCCGGGCTCATAGGCGCCCTCCTCCTTCACCACCTGGGTGGCAAAGATCCATGGATGGCCATGGCGGATGCGGTCGTGGGTATCGTTTACGGTGAAGCGGGCCTGTGGCATGGCCGCGAAGGTAGGCCGCAGCCTCGGGGCGTTAGAGGCTGTTCAGGATCTCTTCGCTCCCGTTCACCAGGCGCTTATAGGCCGAAGTAGCCCTTGATGCCGCTGAGGATGCTCTGCACCGCGAAGGCCGCGAGGATCAGGCCCATCACCTTGCTGATCACGATGATGCCGGTGTTGCCGATGCGCCGTTGCACCAGCTGTGCGGACAGGAGCACGATGCACGTGGTGACAAGCACCAGTACCGTGATGGCGGCCGTGGTCAACTGTTGCGGCAAGGAGTACACGTGGTTGTCCGTAAGCATCACCACGCCCATGATGGCGCCCGGAGATGCGATCGAGGGCAGTGCGATCGGGAACACCGTTACATGGTCGTAGTCCGTTATGAGGCGCTTCTCTTCGTCGGGCTTACTGGCGCCAAAGACCATGGTCAATGCGAACAGGAAGAGGATCACACCACCGCTCACTTGGAACGCATCGAGCGTGATGCTCATGCTCTCCATGATCACCTGTCCAGCAAGGATGAAGAAGAGCAGGATGCCGAGCGCGATGGCCGAGGCCTTGATGGCGATGCGTTTCCGCGCCGCCGGATCGAAGTGCTTGGTGGCCTCCAGGTAAACGGGCACTGTGCCGATGGGATCCACCAAGGCGAACACGAAGAGGAAGGTTTTGATGAGCTCGATCATACGGGTACAAGATACCGCACGGCCATCGGGCAGTTGGTCCGGACGTACTTTCGCACGCATGTCGCCCAACCCCAACGCTGTTCACGCACGCAGGGACACCCTGCTGCGGTTCCTGGGCCGCTTGGGGCAGGCGCAACTGAACGCCGGCAACGCGGTGCCGTTGGTGGAGCGTGACCTGGCCGCCATTGCCAAGGTGAACGGCGAACAGCAGGTACAAGTGTTCGTGCTGCCCACCGTGCTCTTCATGAAGTGGGAGTCGGGCGATGAGCACCGCGTGGACATGGCCCATGGCGCCTACCGCGTGGCACCGTTGCGCTTCGACCAGATCGAAGAGGTGCTCACCATTGCACGTTCGGCGCGCAAGGGCGAGATCACACCGGAGGAAGGCCTGCACCGCATCGACGCCATGTGGAGCACGCCGCACTACTACGGCGATGTGGGCTTCGTGGCAGGCTACCTGATGACCACGCTCGGTGTCTCCATCATGCTGCGCCCATCAATTACCGGGCTGTGGCTCACCACCTTGATGGCCTTCGCCTGTGCCTTGGTGCTGGTGTTCGCGCGCAGGCGTCCGGCCTGGTCCACCGTGCTACCCGTGGTGGTGGCCTTCCTGCTCTCGGCGGCCGTGGCGCTCAGCTATCGCTACGGTCTGAAGGAACCGGCCATGAGCCTGCTGATCCCTCCGCTGATCACCTTCCTGCCCGGTATGATGCTCACTGTTTCGGTCATCGAGCTCGCATACAACAGCATCATCAGCGGCGCGAGCCGCATGGTGGCCGGCTTCACGCGACTGATCCTCCTGGCCTTCGGGATCATCGGCGGCTTCAAGGCCTTCCACACCAGCAGCGCCTCGCTCAACCTATCCGAAGTGGAACGCATCGGACCGCATTGGCCGTGGCTCGGGGTGCTCATCTTCACGCTTGGCCTGCACATCTACCAGAGCAGCAAGCGCCGTTCGTTCGGGTGGATGCTGATCACCGCCGCCATGGCCTATGCCGGACAATACCTCTCGGGCATGTTCATCCAAGGCGCATCGGCGGCCTTCTTCGGTGCGGCGCTCATGACCATCACCGCGCTCGTCATTGAGTTCCGGTTCAAAGGGCCTCCGGCCATCGTCACTTTCCTGCCCGGGTTCTGGCTGCTGGCACCGGGTTCGTTCGGCCTGGTGAGCGTGGCCAGCATGGCCTCGGGACAGGACGGCGGTGGCGCCATCTTCACGCTGCTCTTCGCGCTCGCGGGCATCGCCACCGGCTGCCTCATCGGCGCCTACACCTACAGCAGCCTGCTCCATCCGCGCAGCAAGGCCGCGTGGTGGAAACCCGAGGCCATGTAGGATCAACGGCTCCGCGGACCACCAGCGCCTCCGTTGGGCGCCAGGCTGTCGTCGCGGAAGAAATCCAAGGTGGTGAGGTCCACCAGATGCACGCTGGTGTAGTAGTGGTGCAGGATGTCGGTGTAGCTCTTGCCTGCCCGCGCCATCTTCATCGCCCCTTCCTGGCACAGGCCCACTCCGTGCCCGAAGCCGCGTCCCTCCAGCACCACTTTCTCGCCTTCGGTGCGCACGGAGAAGAAGGTGGACTTCAGGCCCAGGTCCTCACGCACGTTCTTCAATGGCACCAAGGGCCAGGTGTTGCCCAGGTACAGGTCGCGGCATTGCGGTTCGTAGTTGAGCACGGCATACAGTTGCGCGCTGTCGCCGGTGCGCAGGCTGTACTTGCGCTGCAGGTAGCCCAGCCATTCGGTGCGGCTCAGGTTCTTGGTCCACGTGGCATGCGGCGCTGCCGTGCAAAAGGTGTCCACCGTGGCGCGCAAGTAGGTCTGGCTGCGGCCCCACAGGTCCTCGGCGTTCACCGTTTCGCCGCCGCAGTTGCTGTGGAAGGTGGCCTGGATCAACTTGATGTCGGCATCCACCAGCACCAGGCTGTGCGTGGCATCAACGGCCATGCGGATGCTGTCGTTGCGGTTGCGGCCATGGTACACCTGGCAGTGCACACCATCGCACAGCTCGAAGCCTTCGGGCTGGTGCTTCCGCTGGTTGGTGAGCGCGTAAGTACGGCAGGTCACCGCCTGCAGCTTGTAGTACTCCTGGTGGTGCTCCTTGCCTGCCTCGGCCTGCACCACGCCCGCCGTGTAGGCCTCCAGTGGCACGGCGTTCACCAGCATCAGGTTGCCTGTGGTCACGGTCACCGCCAGCTTGCCGGGGTAGGTCCGTTCGGGCAATTTGGTGTCAGGGATACGCAAGCGGAAACCACCTTCGGCCACACGCGGCACCAGTTCGAGCTTCCGCTTGGCGGTGATGTTGAGCGCGAGCGACCGCGCAGTTATCGCACCTCCGGCAACACTGATGCGCAGTCCATCCGTGGTGGCCACTTCGCCCTTGCGTTCGCCATCGGCATAGATCACACAGATGCTCTTCACGGGCATCACCACCACCTGCTTCACCACGCGTTCGCGATAAAGGCCGATGCGCATGGTGCGGTCCACCGTGATGTCCTGCTGCGCCCAGGCCGTGCTGCCGAGCAGCAGGAACAAGGGAAATAGCGTGCGGAGCAGGATCATTGCGAATGTGGCGCGTTCAGAGCGGGCCAAAAATACCCGCACCCGCAAGGCCGCTCAGGACCGGCCCAGCATACTTTTCCACACAGCCGAAGCCACCTTCGCCGAAGCGCCCGGTCCACCGAGCCGCTGCTGCAGGTCGTGCAGATCGCCCACCATGCGTTCGCGGTAAGGACCATCGTCCAGCAGGCGCTGCAGTTCGGCCGAAAGACTGTCCACCGTAAGGTCCGACTGGATGAGCTCGCGCACTACCTCGCGGTCCATAATGAGGTTGACGAGACTGATGAACTTGATGTCCACCAGTCGCTTGGCGATCCACACGTTGAGGGCGCTGCCACTGTAACACACCGCTTCGGGCACGCCGAACAGGGCGGTTTCCAAGGTGGCCGTGCCACTGGTCACCAATGCCGCACGCGCCGTGCGGAGCACATCGTAGGTGCGGCCGCTCACGACGGTGATGGGCGCCGCTCCGATCCCTTCGGCATACACCTCAGCGGGCACCGATGGCGCAGCGGCCAGCACGAAGCGTTGCTGCGGAAAGCGCTTGGCCATCTGCACCATCAAGGGCAGCATGCGCGCGATCTCCTGCCTGCGACTGCCGGGCAGCAACGCCACCACTGGTCTGCCATCATCGCCGGGCAGCGCGGTCAACGGGGTCCTGCCCTCCTGCTCGATCGCGTCCAGCAGTGGGTGCCCCACGAAGTCCACGTCCATGCCGTACTGCGCGTACCAGGGCTTCTCGAAGGGCAGGATCACGTACATGCGGTCCACCACTTTTTTGATGGTGTGTACGCGCCCCTTCTTCCACGCCCACACCTGCGGACTGATGTAGTAATGCACAGGAATGCCCTTGGCGTGGGCCCACTCGGCAATGCGCAGGTTGAAGCCGGGGTAGTCGATCAGGATCAGCGCATCGGGCTTGAACGCCTCGATGTCCTTCTTGCAGGTATCGATGTTGCGCAGGATGGTGCGCAGGTTCATGATCACTTGCGTGAATCCCATGAAGGCCAGGTCGCGGTAATGCTTCACCACCTCGGCTCCCGCAGCCGCCATGCGTTCGCCTCCCCACGCACGCACAGCGAGCGGCTGGTCCTTCACGGCGAACAGCTCGCGCACCAGGTTGCCGCCGTGCAGATCGCCACTGGCCTCGCCCGCTATGATGTAGATGCGTTTGCCCATGTTCACAGCACGAAGAGCAGCAGCACGATGAGCAGTCCGTAGATCATGGTGGCCAGGATCACGCCGCGCATGGCCTTGTACAGGTCCCAACGGTCGAGCAGGAAGAAGAGCGCGAGGTTGGCCAAAAGCGAGAGCGAGAGCACCGGCGCCTTGTATTCGCGTGTGCCCACGAACAGGTCGTTGATGAAGAACGGCAGGTCTAGGTGCGGACGGATGGCCGTTACGTACATGGTGGCGTAGATCATGAATCCGATCACCGGTGCGAAGAGGCCCAACAGCACACCCGTCGCAAGACTATCCAAGCGCATGGTCCCAGGTGTTCAGGTCGGCAATGCTGTGGTGCGCCGTCATATCGAACTGCGTGGGCACGATGCTCACGTAGCGATTGTTCACGGCATACACATCGGTATCGTGGCCATGGTCGTTGCTCTCGAACTCGCCACGCATCCAATAGTATTCGCGGTTGCCGGGATCGAGGCGGGTCTCGAACTCATCGTTGTAATTGGCCTTGGCCTGGCGGCACACACGGATACCTTTCAAGGGCATGCCATCGTTGCGGGGCACGTTCACGTTGAGGCAGGTGCCTGCGGCCATGCCATGTTTCATGGTATTGGTCACCACATTGCGGATCACCGGTCGCACTTGGCTGAAGTCGGCCTCAATGGCGTGATCCATCAGGCTGAAGCCGATGCTGGGGATGCCTTCCATGGCCCCCTCCACCGCAGCGCTCATGGTACCGCTGTACAGCACGTTGATGCTGATGTTGGCGCCGTGGTTCACACCGCTCACCAGCAGGTCGGGCTTATTGCCACCGAGCAGCTTGTAGATCGCGAGCTTCACGCAGTCCACCGGGGTGCCACTGCAGCTCCACGCCTCCACGCCGTCCATCAGGTCCACGCTCTGCAGGCGCAGGAAACTGTGGATGGTGATGGCATGCCCCATGGCGCTCTGCGGTTTGTCCGGCGCCACCACCATCACCCGTCCGAAGGCCTTCATCTCCTCGGCCAGCGTGCGTATGCCGGGCGCGAAAATGCCATCGTCGTTCGTGACCAGGATGAGGGGCAGTTGTTCCATGGGGCGCAAAGGTACCTTGGGTCGATCAGATGATGCCAGACGCGGGGTGGCTCTCGATACCTGTTCGGTCGAACCGGTGGGTCGACGCTATAGCTGCGCTTTCGATGGATCACGGGTGACAGTCGCACGCCACGCCGTCCGTGCTGATCTTCGCCCCATGAAACAAGCCATCTTCCCGCCCGGTTCCGCCAAGCCCATCGCGCCCTACACCCCTGCCATCCTTAGCAACGGCACGCTCTACCTCAGCGGCCAGATCGCGCTCGACGGCAACGGCGACCTGCACACGGGCGACATCGCCACGGAAACGAAGCAGGTGATGGACAACATCGGCAAGCTGCTCGCCGCCGCTGGCATGGATTTCAGCCACCTGGTGAAGATCACCATCCTGCTCAGCGACATGAGCCTCTATGCTGCCGTGAACGAGGTGTACGGCAGCTACTTCGACGAGGTGCCGCCTGCGCGCGAGGCCTACGCCGTGAAGGGCCTGCCACGCGGGGTGAACGTGGAGATCAGCGGCATCGCGGTGAAAAGCTGAGGCCTCACCCCAGCACCACCATCAGCAGGGCCACCACCGCGAACTGGATGGCGAACATCAGCAGGCCGAAGCCGAGCCCTTTTCGGCCCGAGCGGAACAGCTCGCCGAATCCCACCTTGAGACCGATGGCCGCCAGGGCGATGGTGAGCGCCAACTTGCCAGCGAGCTCCATGGCCTTGGGCAGCGCGGCGGGCAGCTCCACCAGCGATGTGAGCAGCGTGATGCCCAGGAATCCCCACAGGTACCACGGCAGGCGGATGTGCTCGCGCCAGCTGCGGGCCTCGTGGCGGTTCACCAGATAGTTGAAGAGGATGAGCGCCGGGCTCAGCAGGGCCACGCGTGCCAGCTTCACGGTGGTGGCCGCCACGCCCACGCCATCGCTCAGTGCGTAGCCCGCGCCCACCACGTTGCCCACGCTGTGCAAGGTGCCGCCGATGAGCAGGCCCAACTGCGTATCGCTCAGATCGAAGCGCACCAGCACCAAGGGTAGCACGATCATGCCCAAGCTGCCGAAGAGGTTCACCACGGCCATGGCAATGCCCACATCCTCCTTGTTCTTCGCCACGCGCGGGGCCAGTGCCGCAATGGCGCTCGATCCGCAGATGGCCGTGCCGAAGCCCACCAACCAGCCCGTGCTTCCGGGACACTTCACACGCTGCGCTAAATAGTAGGTGAGCAGCACCATGGCCCCCACCATCACCACCATGGTCACGAAGGCCCCGGTGCCCAGTTGCGCCACGTGGCCATAGTCGATCCCGAAGGCCAGGAAGATCACCGACAGTTCCAGCAACTTACTGCTGGTGGTGCCGATGCCCGGCAACAAGGCGGCGGGCAGCTTCAACCCATTGCCCACCACCATGCCCACCAGCAGCGCCAGCAGGATGCCGTTCAACCAACCCGGGGTGTAGGCACTGGCGAAATGGCCCACCAGCCCGATGGCCGTGGCCAAGGCAATACCGGGCAGCTGGGTGCGCAACGCGTTCATGGAAT